>JBFEKK010000105.1:0-4073 GCA_041552675.1 Sulfurovum sp. | reverse complement strand
TGTATCTTCACATACGATACCTTCAAGATCATAATTTCCCAACCTTATTTTTTGAAGTATCTTACCTTTTCTATTTATCTTATAGTAGGCCCCTTCATCATTGGCGATAACAAGTGTATCATCACTGATACAATGACTTATCCCTGAAGCTTCCGGGATCTTTGCGATCACCTTTCCCTTTTGATCAGCACAGGCACTAACCAATAATACAAAAGGAAGCCAAAAATAATATTTCATATATTGCACCCGAATTCCATTCCAAGTTTTAACAATTCTGAGTTTATTTGATATTTTTTAAAAGAAACATCTTCAATATCTTTATGATTAAATCCACCTTTATTGTAACAGATCACGGAGCTTTTATTGCCTTGAAGCAGCCCGTCAATAGCATGAGTTACAAAATCAAATCCCATAAGACGGTCATACACTGTAGGATTTCCTCCACGTTGCATGTGACCCAGCACTGTAATACGGGATTCTATACCTATCTCTTCTTCAAACCACTGTGCGATTTGTTCAGAATTTTTCAAAGATTCAGAGACCACTGCGATAAAATACTCTCTGCCCTCTTCCATCTGTTTTTGAAAACATGATTTATAATTGTCCAGTTCATAGGGAATTTCCGGTATCAAGCACATCTCTGCCCCAGAAGTCAGTGCTGAGACTAGGGCCAAATACCCGCATTCTCTTCCCATCGCTTCTATGACAAATGCACGGCTAAATGATGATGCCGTATCCCTGATAGAGTCTATGGCATACTTAATGACATTGAGTGCTGTATCTACCCCAAGACAGTACTCTGTTCCAGCAATATCATTGTCGATAGTAGCAGGAATACCGGCAAAGCTTAACCCTTCACTCTCGTCACTCAATTTTTGCATCCCTTTAAAGGAACCATCACCACCCAAAACGACCAAATAGCCTATGTTATGTGCCTTGAGGTTATCAAGTGCCTGTTTACGATAAGACTGTTCCATAAAACGTTTTGAACGAGAAGAGCGTATCTTTGTTCCACCACGTGAAATGATGCCTGCAACATCACTATAGCTAGCCTGATAGATGTTGTTATCTATCAAACCTTCAAAACCATTATTAATGAAATATGGTGTAAGTCCTTTTCCAATGCTGTATTCAACAAAACGCTTTAATGCAGCATTCATGCCTGAAACATCACCACCTGAACAGAGTATTGCTATATTTTTCATAATATACCTTTTACAAATAATTAAAAAATTATAACATTAAAAAGTATTCAAAGTAATTCCGTAAAAAAATATGTATAATATTCATTGAGGTATCAGTATGAAAAAAAAGTCCAATGATTATTCTGAAACATTAAAACAGATCAAAACCATCATCAATGATCCATCTTATGAAATTGCAGAGGAAGATAAAGGTTTTATCTATTCTGATGAGGCCAGAGGCGTAAGACTTCAGCTTGACTATCTCAAAGCAGAGGTCAAGATGCAAAAGCAAGGTATTGATCATACGATCGTTGTCTTTGGGAGTGCACGAATTGTTGAGTTTAATACTGCTATGAAAGAACTCAAAAAGATAGAAAAAGAATTAGAACATGAACCTCACTCAGAGCCACTGCTCCGTAGACTTAAAAAAGCCGAAAGCATCGTACGAAAAAGTATTTACTATGATGAAGCTCGAAATTTTGGACAACTGGTAGGGAAAAGTGGTAAAAGCCCTGAAGATACTCATGTCACCTTAATGACAGGGGGTGGTCCTGGTATCATGGAAGCAGCAAACCGCGGTGCTTCTGATGTAGGTGCCAAATCTATAGGTCTCAATATTGATCTCTCACATGAACAGTTCCCTAACCCATACATTACACCTGATCTCTGTTTCCAGTTTCGATATTTTGCCGTGCGTAAACTCCATTTTATGCAACGCGCCAAAGCGCTGGTCATCTTTCCCGGTGGTTTTGGTACCATGGATGAACTCTTTGAGGTATTAACATTGATACAAACAAAAAAAAGTCACCCTATACCCGTCATTCTGCTTGGTAAAGAGTACTGGAACCGTATAATTGATTTTGAATTTTTACATGAAGAGGATGCCATAGAGCCTCATGATCTGGATATTTTAACGTATGTAGATAATGCAGAAGAAGCATGGAATGCCATTATCCAATGGCATAAAAAAAATAAAACCCCTCTCTTTTAAACACTCCCATAAAACAAAAAGCACCATTACGCTATAATCGCGGCAATATAATACATAGGAATAGAAGCTATGAGCGAAACAACCGAAAAAAAAGCAGTATATAATCCAAAAGAAGTAGAAGACAATTACTATAAACTATGGGAAGAACGTGGTTACTTTGAGATAGATGGAAATAAAAAGATACAAGAAGAAGGCAAAGGTGGCAAGATAAAAACCTTCTCTAT
Source organism: Sulfurovum sp. (assembly GCA_041552675.1). Lineage (GTDB taxonomy): Bacteria > Campylobacterota > Campylobacteria > Campylobacterales > Sulfurovaceae > Sulfurovum. Next base: position 1,674 of record JBFEKK010000105.1, on the reverse strand, counting down.
CATGATGCCTCCTCCCAATGTTACAGGCTCTCTGCATATCGGTCATGCACTTACATTTACTTTACAAGATATTATTACACGATATAAAAGAATGGATGGGTTTAAAACGCTTTGGCAACCAGGAACTGACCATGCCGGGATAGCTACACAGAACATTGTAGAAAAACAGCTTTTGGCAGAAGGTACGACTAAAGAAGAACTAGGAAGAGAAAAGTTTTTAGAGCGTGCCTGGCTACAAAAAGAGACCAGTGGTGGTAAGATCGTACATCAGATGAGAAAACTGGGAGTTTCACCTGCATGGAAACGTGAGCGTTTTACTATGGATGAAGGGCTTAAAGAAGCAGTAAAAGAAGCATTTGTTACACTTTATGATGAAGGTCATATCACGCAAAACAATTATATGGTCAACTGGTGTACACATGATGGTGCACTCTCTGACATTGAAGTAGAACACGAAGAGGTCAATGGCAAATTCTACACGATGATCTATAAATTTGCTGATGGTTCAGGAGAGCTTGAAGTAGCGACTACTAGACCTGAGACATACTTCGGTGATACCGCGATCATGGTACACCCTGATGATGATCGTTATACAGACATCGTTGGCAAAGAGGTTCTTTTACCACTGACGGATAGAAAGATCAAGGTTATTACGGATGAATATGTAGATATGGAGTTTGGAACAGGTGTGGTTAAAGTGACACCTGCACATGACCAAAATGACTATGCGGTAGGGAAAAGACATAACTTAGAGTTCATCAAGGTCTTTGATGAAAAAGGGATATTAAATGACTACTGTGGTGAGTTTGCTGGTTTAGAGCGTCTAGAAGCGCGTCCAGTGATCGTAAAAGCACTTGAAGATGCCGGGCATATCGTGAAAATAGAAGAGCATATTCATCAAGTAGGACACTGTTACAGATGTAAGAATATCGTTGAACCTTTTATCTCTCAACAGTGGTTCTTGAGTGAAAAAATAGCTGAAAATTCTATCAAAGAGACTAAAAAACACAACAACTTCCACCCTGCCCACTGGATCAACTCTTATACAGCATGGATGGATGAACTTCGTCCTTGGTGTATCTCTCGTCAACTATGGTGGGGACACCGTATACCGGTATTTACCTGTGATGACTGTGGCCATCAATGGGCAGACAGGGAAGATGAACCTGAAACATGTCCAAAATGTGCATCAAAGAAAATAACACAAGACCCTGACGTACTCGATACATGGTTCTCTTCAGCCTTATGGGCAATGTCACCTTTAGGTTGGGGAAATAACGGTAAGCTTACAGAACTCTATAATGAGACTGACATGGAAGATTTTTATCCTAATTCACTGCTCATTACAGGTTTTGACATCATGTTCTTCTGGGTAGCAAGAATGATGATGATGGGTGAACATTTTACAGGGAAACTACCATTTGAAGACATCTATATGCATGCGCTTGTAAGAGATGAACACGGTGCGAAGATGTCAAAGTCAAAAGGCAATGTGATCGATCCACTTGATATGGTGGAAGAACATTCAGCAGATATTATCAGATTTACTTTGGCATACCTGGCTGTACAGGGTCGTGACATAAAACTGGGTGCTAAAAATCTAGAGCAGTTTAGAAACTTTACGAACAAGCTTTACAATGCAACAAACTACTTGCAACTCAATGTAGATACTTT
>JBFEKK010000104.1:0-4081 GCA_041552675.1 Sulfurovum sp. | reverse complement strand
GTGTACCGCTTGAAGATGGATTTGGTGGAGCTTGCTGTTCGTAGGTTTTAGAGCTCGTCTATCTTTGAGATGAGCTTTGAAATGCGTTTGGCCTTTTGTTTCTTTCCATCTACTTTTGCTACAGGTTGTTTCTTACACAGTCTGCACATACTGATACATGACTTCACAATGACAATATCATCAGGAAAAGCTTTCGTGAGTTTTTTCTCAAGCTTATTTGCTTTTGAGAATTTTTTACATATTTGTATCTTCATACTTTACTATAGCATATTTTTTCTGCTTCAGATACTTTTTACTGTTATGGGAGTATCATAATATTAGCTCATAGACTAAAAGGACATATTATGAATCCTGTAGAACAAGATATTGCAAGAAGAAAAGCTGAGATCGTATCAGAAGTGAATGCACTTTTTAATGCAAATATAAAGTTTACTGATTGGGATGTACCTGAAGCAGATAATGAACTTGCAGCAAAACTTATTATAGAGATTATGGAAGAGGCGCTTGATGGTTTGAAAGCAAAATTGGATGCGGGTGGGTTTAAATAGCATTCATATAAAAAATGTAGAGGGTCATGCCATTCTCTCCTGCTTACAGAGAAGAGAATATTTTTAGATAAGTCCAAGTTCTGCAAGCAGTGCTTTGATCGTAGGTGAAATGTCACTTAACTTTTTCATAAAAGTTCCCCAGGCCATATCTTCTCTATACCACTCTTCAATACGCTTCATAGAATCACTTTTTTCTTCTTCTGTAAGAGTATCTGATTTATCAATGCTGTCTTTAATCTTTTCTAAGTGTTTTAAGTTACTGCTACTCATTGTTTATCCTTTTGGTAGATGTCGTATGATTATTATAGAATGATAATACTTTCAAACATATGTGATACGACCTAATACACATTTCGCTATAATGCCAACCTAAATAATGTAATAGGAATCATAAAACTAGCATTTGTCATTGCGTCTAGGATATTTACAAAAAATCATCACTTAACCTATGGGTTAACCTCAAATTTTTTGCAAGCACCCTAAACACAAGCTCAAACACTATTTTCACAATGCCATTACATTATTTGGATTAAAAAATTCCCCATATATGGATATACAAATGATACAACTTACAAACCTCTCTAAAAGCTTTGGGGGACAAACCCTTTTTAAAGATGTCAATCTCAAGCTTGCACCTGGACAGAAAATTGGACTTGTCGGACGTAACGGGTCTGGTAAATCGACGCTTTTTAAGATCATTCTTGGTGAAGAGAGTTATGATTCTGGAGATGTGAGTATCCCTAAGAACTACATGATAGGTACACTTCGTCAACACTTGGAGTTTACAGAAAAGACAGTACGTGAAGAGTGTGCACTTGTACTTCCTGAAGATGAACAATGGAACTTTTACAAGATAGAAAAACTGCTTTTTGGACTGGGGTTCACAGCAGAAGATCTGGAGAAAGACCCTATGAGTTTTTCCGGAGGGTACCAGATACGTATCAATCTTGTAAAACTTTTGGCAACAGAGCCAAATATGCTATTGCTCGATGAGCCTACTAACTACCTTGACTTACCCTCTTTGCGATGGTTAAAAGGATTTATTAAAGAGTTTGACGGTGAAGTGATACTCATCACACACGACCGTGACTTTATGGACTCTGTGACGACACATACGATGGGTATACAGCGTAAAGGACTTCGTTTGGTGCAGGGTGACAGCTATAAGTACTACTCTACACTTGAGATGGAAGATGAAACCTATGAAAAAACGAAGGCAAATCAAGATAAAAAGCGTAAAGAACTTGAAGAGTTTGTCGCACGTAATAAAGCCAGAGCATCTACAGCTGCACTTGCACAGTCCAAGCAAAAAGAACTCGACAAAATGGATGATATGGAAGACTTGCAGAATGATGCTACGTTATCGTTTAATTTCAAATATAAAGAGACACCCGCAAAAATTATTTTCCGTGCGGAAGATCTGGGCTTTGGGTACAACCCTGACGAACCACTTTTTCAAGGAATCACCTTTGCTTTGGAGAAGGGTAAGCGTCTTGCTATTATCGGTAAGAATGGTAAGGGTAAGTCAACACTGCTGAACTACATCGCAGGAGAATTGCCACTCCAACAGGGGAAGCTTGACTTTCATCCTTCTACCACATTCGCGCACTTTGGACAGACAAACATCGAAAGACTGAATGTCAAATCAACGATCATTGATGAGATCGCTTCAGTCAATAAAGATATAGGTATACCAGAGTCACGCAGTATCGCTGGGCGTATGATGTTCTCAGGGGACCTTGCCGATAAAAAGATAGAAGTCCTTTCAGGGGGAGAACGAAGCCGTGTCATGTTAGGAAAGATCATCGCAACACCTGCAAATCTTCTCTTCCTTGATGAGCCTACGAACCACCTCGATATGCAGTCCATCGATGCACTTGCAGATGCCATAGATGACTTTGAAGGTTCTCTTATCATGGTTACGCACTCAGAGATGCTTTTAAGAAGATTGGCTGACGCGCTTATTATCTTTCATAAGGGTGGTGCAGAGTATTTTGACGGTACATATGATGAATTTTTGGAAAAGATAGGTTGGGAAGAGGAAGAAGGGGCTGCGCCTAAAAAGAAAAAACCTAAGATCAACCATAAAGAACGTAAGAAACTACGTAAAGCTGTGACACAGGAACGTAATGAAGTACGTAAGCCTTATACCAAAGAGATAAAGCTTTGTGAAGAGAAAATTGAAGGGCTTGAAGCAGAACTTGAGGCTAAAAATGCAGAGCTTGAAAAAGCATCAAACTCTGGTGACAACGCAGCTATTATGGAACTTTCACGTGAAGTGGGTCTTGTGCAGCAGGAAGTGGATGCACTGTTCGAACGTTTAGCAATAGCTACGGAAAAAGATGATGAGATCGTGGCTGAGTATGAACTCAAGCTTGAGGAGATAGACGCATAATATATTGATTATATATTGGATATCTATAATTTAGAAAAATGTTCCTTATTATATAACTGAGACTTTGATTCTCTCTTCATTTTTTTAGAAAAAACGAAGCAAAAAATCGTCGTGGCTCTCGAATCGCTTCGCTTTCAAGGGCGTTCGCCACGATATTATTGATAGGGGGGATAAAGGCAAGAGAGTTTTTACAAACTCTTGTGTGGGTCTTCATGGCTGTGATCCCAGGTAAGTTTCCCTCCGCCTAACAGGTGGAAATGGAGGTGATATACCTCTTGCCCTCCATCTGGACCATTGTTAGTGATGAGTCTGTAACCTGATTCATCTATACCCACTTTTGTCGCTACTTCTTGTGCAAAACTGGTGAGTCCTGCCATGGTCTCCGGTGTGACATCCTGAAAACAATCTACATGTGTTTTTGGGATGATAAGAATGTGTATAGGTGCCTTAGGGTAGAGATCATGAAATGCTAAAAAATGTTCACTCTCATGGACGGTGTTATTTGGAATTTCTTTGTTAACGATTTTGCAGAATATGCACATGTAGTGGTCCTTTAATCGGTTGATTTATTTTCTTTTTTTCTTATCATATCAACTTGTGGATATCCATGTCAAGCACGAATATGATGTAGGTATTGTCAAGTTTAATATAGGCAAAGTATAACACAGATAAGTAGTAATAAATCCCATTGTTAGTAATTTTTAGATAAAATCACAACAATACACAGAAGTCATATAGAGGTTAAATGGAAAATTTAGAAGAGAAGATAGTTCAGGCTGATTCGCTTGAAACATTAGAAAAAGTCCGTGTTGAACTTTTTGGAAAGAAGGGTGTTTTGGCAGCAGAGTTTGCCAAGATGAAAGATGTACCCGGTCCAGAGAAAAAAGCATTTGCAGAGGGACTGAACAAAAGTAAAGCTGCATTGCAAGCAAGTTTTGATGCACGTTACGAAGTGCTTAAGTCTGAAGAGATAGAAAAAGTACTTAAAAGTGAAGCAATAGATGTTTCACTCTATGGCACACTTGCACAAAAAGGTGCACTGCATCCGGTGATGGAGACGATGGACAAGATCATTGACTATTTTGTGGCGTTAAACTTTGCTGTTGAAAGTGGACCTATGGTAGAGGATGACTTCCAT
>JBFEKK010000103.1:0-4118 GCA_041552675.1 Sulfurovum sp. | reverse complement strand
TTATCTGCTAACGGGGGAACCTCGAATGAAAGAGAGACCTATAGGGCATTTGGTAGATGCTTTGAGAGAAGCAGGTGCAAAGATCAGCTATCAAGAGAATGAAGGGTATCCGCCTCTTTTGATAGAAGCCAATGGACTCTCTGGTGGTGATGTGAAGATCGACGGTGCTATTTCAAGTCAGTTCTTAACAGCACTTCTACTTGCTGCACCTCTAGCAAAAGAGGATATGACTATCTCTATTATCGGGGAACTTGTCTCTAAACCTTATATTGATATTACTTTGCATATCATGAAAGAATTCGGTGTAGATGTGCTAAATGATAATTATAAGAATTTTAGTATCAAAGGTGGACAAACCTATAAAGCAGTAGAGACTTTCATGGTAGAGGGTGATGCTTCTTCTGCTTCTTATTTTTTAGCTGCTGCTGCGATCAAAGGTGGTACAGTAAAAGTCACAGGTATCGGGAAAAAGAGTATCCAAGGTGATATACAATTTGTGGATGTGCTTGAAAAAATGGGTGCAATCGTAGAGTGGGGTGATGATTATGTTGCGGTAAGCAGGGGTGAACTGCATCCTATAGATATGGACTTCAACCACATACCTGATGCAGCAATGACCATCGCTACGACAGCACTTTTTGCAGAAGGTACGACAACGCTTAGAAATATCTATAACTGGCGGGTAAAAGAGACAGATAGACTGTTTGCCATGGCAACAGAACTTCGCAAGGTTGGAGCAGAAGTAGAAGAGGGTGAAGATTACTTAAAAATTACACCACCAAAGAAGCTTAAACATGCAGCTATAGACACTTATGATGACCATAGAATGGCCATGTGTTTCTCTCTTTTAGCCCTCGATCCAGTCTCTGTGACGATCAACGACCCTGAGTGTACAGCCAAAACTTTCCCTACATATTTTGAAGTACTTGAGAGTATTTCTTCTTAAAAATACCTAAAAAAAACAGCATCACAAACATGCCAAAGTAGCAAGTTACGTGGGCAAAGAGCCGATATTGGCCTACTGTCAGTATAGCTTGTGATACTTTCTCATATAAGCCATATTTATGGTTAAATAGGTATAATAACGCAAAATTAGGCACACATAAGGATAGGTATGAAGTTCGAAGATATCGAAATAGAAGATGTAGATTTTGAGGCGATGCTCGAGGAATCGTTTAAAAAGTCAGAGTCAAAAAGTGATTTGGTTACAGGTACAGTTGTTAAGATAGATGAAAAAGATAATATAGCAGTGATCGACATCGGTGGTGGTAGAGATGCAACTCTTACACTTGATGAACTAAGAGATGAAGAGGGTAACCTTGCGTTTAACGTAGGTGATACTATCGATGTTGTTAATATGGGAAGAGGTCGTATTTCTCATAAAGCTGCATTAAGTAGAGTAGCATTAAATGAGTTTATTGCTGAGTATGATGAAGACCAAGAGTATATCATCGAAGGTGTTATAACGAAAACAAACAAAGGTGGTTATGTTGTTGACTGTGATGGTCTAGAATTCTTCATGCCACGTACACTTTCTTACCTCTCTTCAAAAGTTGATCCTACAGGTAAAAAAGTAAAAGCGGTTATCGTAAAAGTAGATAAAGATAAAGGTTCAGTAGTTGTTTCTAGAAAAGAACTTATTGAGCGTGATAAAGCGAAAACAGATGAGATCGTTGCTGAATTGCTTGAGAAAAAAGAACCAGTAGTTGGTACAATCAAGAAAATTACTTCTTATGGTATGTTTGTAGATGTTGGTGGTATTGACGGTCTTGTTCACTACTCACAGATCTCTCACAAAGGTCCAGTGAACCCATCTAAATACTTTTCTGAAGGTGATGAAGTAAATGTTATCGCTTTAGACTATGACAAAAAGAAAAGACACCTTTCTCTCTCTATTAAAGATGCAAATCCTGATCCTTGGGCTGATATTGATTCTATCATTGGTGTTGGTGATACTGTAACTGCTACAGTTTCTAACATTGAACCTTATGGTGTTTTTGTTGATCTTGGTGAAGATCTTGAAGCATTTCTTCATGTATCTGAAATCTCTTGGGATAAAAATGTTAAACACCCGAAAGATTACCTCGAACTTAATTCAGAGATCAATGTTGAAGTGATTGAAATCGATAAAGAGGGTAGAAGATTAAGAGTGAGCCTTAAAAATCTTCTTCCTAAACCTATGGATGCATTTACAGCTGAACATAAAGTGGGTGATGTAGTCACTGGTACAGTAACATCGATCACTGATTTTGGTGCATTTGTAAAAGTTGGTACAGTTGAAGGTCTTCTTCATAATCAAGAAATTTCTTGGGACAAATCAAAAAATGCAAAATCTGAACTTAAAGTTGGTGACGAAGTTGAAGTGAAGATCATCAAAATTGACAGAGATGCAGGTAAGATCTCATTGAGTAAAAAAGCGCTTGAAGATTCACCGGTAAAAGCATTTGCCCAAACGCATAAAAATGGTTCTATCGTAACTGGAACAGTAAAAGATAAAAAAGATTTTGGTGTGTTTATTTCACTTGAAGACAACATTGATGCACTTATCAGAACAGAAGATCTTCATCCACTTAAATTTGATGAGATTGAAAAAGGTCAGGAAATTACAGGTGTGATCAGCTTTATCGATGCTAATACTGATAGAATCAGAGTTTCTGTAAAAAGACTTGAGCGTCAAGAAGAGAGAGAAGCAATGGATCAGCTTAACATGGAGCAAGATGACAGCATGACTCTCGGTGATGCATTTGGCGATAAATTTAAAAGATAATTAGTAGAGTAAAGCTTCAAACTATCAAAATGAGGAGATGTGTACTTAAACACATTTCCTTACTTTTGATTCTTAATATTGAGTTGCCTTCAGTAGGTGGTTCATACGATTAGTCGTATTCTCCCGTACTTTATGGTACTTAAATTTTCACAAAAATAAAGGTTATAAGATGTCAAAAAAGACGATTGTTGTTTGTGACCATATCCACCAAGATGGATTGGATATTCTTGCTAATGATAGTGAAATAGAATTTATTAATGCGGCAGATGAGCCTAAAGATAAGCTCCTTGCCGAGTTTATTCCTTTAGCAGACGTTGCTATCACACGTTCATCTACCGATGTAGATGATGCATTTTTAGCACAAGCTAAAAAAGTAACAGCAGTAGTACGTGCCGGTGTGGGTGTAGACAACGTTGATATCCCTGGATCTAGTAAACAGGGTATTGTTGTTATGAACGTGCCTACGGCAAACACTATCGCAGCGGTTGAACTTACGATGACGCATCTACTTTCATGTGTAAGACAATTTCCTTATGCACATAACAACCTTAAACTCGATCGTGTATGGAGAAGACAGGATTGGTATGGTACTGAACTCAAAGATAAAAAACTTGGCATCATCGGTTTTGGTAATATCGGTTCACGTGTAGGAAAAAGAGCTAAAGCATTTGAAATGGATGTGATAGCATATGATCCATACATCGATTCAAGTAAAGCAACAGATCTGGATATTGCATATACGAAGAATTTTGAAGATATTTTGGCATGTGATATTATTACGATTCATACACCTAAAAATTCTGAAACGATCGGTATGATAGGTAAAGATGAAATAGCGAAGATGAAAGATGGCGTGATCCTTATTAACTGTGCGAGAGGTGGCCTTTATGACGAAGATGCACTTTTAGAGGGGCTTACTTCCGGTAAGATCGCAATGGCAGGTATCGATGTATTTAACAAAGAACCTGCAACGGACCATCCACTTCTTGATCTTGAGAATGTGACTGTAACACCTCACCTTGGAGCAAATACGAAAGAATCACAAAAAAATATTGCGATTCAGGCAGCTGAAAATGCGATCGCAGCAGCAAAAGGCATTTCATACCCGAATGCACTTAATTTGCCTATTAAAGAGCATGAACTGCCTGATTTTGTAAGACCATACCTGGAACTTATTCAAAAGATAGGCCATATGTCTGCACAGATTACCAAAAGTGCTGTGAAGTCTATTAAGGTAAGTGCAGCTGGTCCTGTTGCTGAACATTTGGAATCTATGGGAACATTTGCAACTGTAGGTGTACTTACAGAGTCTTTAGGTGATCAGATAAACTATGTCAATGCTGAATTCGTT
>JBFEKK010000102.1:0-4131 GCA_041552675.1 Sulfurovum sp. | reverse complement strand
TCCATCGTATGTACAAAACGTTTAGAGATCTCTTCTACTTTTTCTTCTTGCACTTCAAAGATAAGTTCATCGTGTATCTGTAAAAGCATAAATGCATCTAGGTTCTCTTCTCGTATCATCGTGTCTATCTGATTCATAGAGAGTTTTATAAGGTCTGCGGCACTTCCTTGAAAGACTGTATTGACCGATTCACGCATAAAAGCTGCTTTTTGCATCCCGTTAGCATTTTCATAGTCAAATATACGTCTTCTTTTCAGTATGGTTTCCACATAACCGTCTATCTTGACCCGTTCTTGAATACCTTCAAGAAAATTTTTCACTGTAGGAAATGATGCAAAATAGTTCTTGATAATCTCTTTGGCTTCTCCTTGTGTTATTCCCACATCTTCAGAGAGTTTTTTTGGTCCCATACCGTAAAGAAGCCCAAAATTCACAGATTTTGCTAAGTTTCGTTTTTCTTGTGCTTCTCCTTCTCCAAACAGTTTAATTGCAGTCGCTAGGTGAATATCAACTCCCTTATTAAATGCATCCATTAAAGCCGCATCTTTTGAAAAGTGTGCAAGAAGTCGAAGTTCTATTTGGGAATAATCAATACTGATCAATTTATAGCCCTCTTTAGCCACAAAAGCTTCTCTTACCGAGCGTCCGAGTGCTGAACGCACAGGTATATTTTGCAAGTTAGGGTCACGTGAACTTAAACGTCCTGTCGCAGTACCAGTTTGCACAAAAGAAGTATAGATACGACTGTGCTCATCGCTATTGGCCAGCTTAAGTAAAGGATCCACATAGGTTGAAAGCATCTTCTGATATTCACGATATGCAAGAATTTTCTCTATAATTGGATGCTCCCCTACCAGTGAACTGAGTACTGCTTCATTGGTACTGTATCCTGTTTTGGTTTTCTTTCCGCCTTTGAGTCCCAACTGTTGAAAGAGCACTACGCCCAACTGTTGTGTAGATTTGATGTTAAACTCAGAACCGCTGAGTTCATAGATCTCCGAAGTTAAAGTGGCCAGGTCTGCACTGAGCGTTTTTTGGAGTGCTTCCAGTTTAGAAGGATCTATTTTAATACCTAGACTTTCCATACGTATCAGTACATTTATAAATGGATACTCCACATTTTTAGCCTCTTTCAGAAGATGTGTAAGTGAAGAGAGTTCCATTTTCTTTTTAATAGCTCCATACAGAAGATAGGTCATCCAAGCATCTTCTGCTGCATAAAAAGTAGCATCCTCAATGTCTACAGCTGAGAAATCGTCTCCTTTCTTTACCATCTCTTTAAAAGGCTTCATCTCATACTTAAAAAATGTCTTGGCAAGTGTGTCAAGCCCCACTTTGCTTCCAGGATTTGAAAGCCATGCCATGATCATCGTATCGGCATAGGGTATGATCGGCTCCATATCAAACTGGTTATACAGTAACGAAAAGTCAAATTTGAGGTTTTGTCCCACGACCTGAAATGTCATTAACTTTTTGAGTGCGCTGATCGCATCATCAAGACTCACCTGCGCTTCTACACCTAGATAATTATGCCCCACAGGTACATAGTATGCTTTTTGTGTATCAAAACAAAAGCTGAACCCTACCATGTTTGCTGTTTTAGTATCCAGCCCAGTGGTTTCAGTATCAAAAGCGACTATCGCATCTTTGTCTATACTCTCTATCACACTGCTTAACTTCTCATTGCTGTCTAACGTGATTGCTTCAAAACTGAGTGCTGCACTCTTTGGTTTTTCCACTACCGGACAATCTGTCTCTTCAAGCCCTACTTTTGCTTTTTTAATAGCTTGTTTCATCTCATATTTTTCAAACTCTTCGAGCAGACAAGAGAGATAATTCTTGTCTTCAAAGACAAAGCTTTCAACATCTATGTCTTTAAACACATCTGTTCTCATAGTTACCAATTCACGAGATAAAAAAGCTTGTTCTTTACTTTCCAAAAGAAGTTTCTGTATACGTGGCGTACCGCAATTCTCTATATCCTCATAGATAGCTTCAAGTGTATGATATTGATTGATCAATTTCGCTGCACCTACTTTCCCTATACCTCTCACACCGGGAATATTGTCTGAACTGTCGCCAAGTATGGCTTGAAAATTGATAAAATCTTTAGGACGTACACCAAATTTATCCACACATGCCTGTTCATCTACTTCTTGTTTTTTTACAGAATCATACATGACCACAACACCATCATCTATCATCTGATAGAGATCTTTATCATGTGAGACGATACGTACTTTCAACCCCTGTTCTCTCGCAAATTTTGTGACTGTCGTGATGACATCATCCGCTTCAAACCCTTCACGAGAAAGGTTGGCAAAACCCATTTGTTCTATCCACTCTATGGCAACAGGAAGCTGTTTGATCAGATCATCAGGTGCTGCTTCACGGTGGGCTTTATAGTCTGGGTAGAGATCATTACGAAATGTTCTGCCTTTTGCATCCAAAGCAAAAACCAGATAATCGGTACTATGGTCACGGTGTAAAGAGTCCACAAGATTGGCAAAACCGGTTAAAAGTCCCGTAGGGAATCCCTCAGAGTTACGTAGAGGAGGAAGTGCAAAGTAGGAACGAAAGAAAAATCCGAATGTGTCTATGATTGTGATTGTTTTCATACTGTTTTTCCTTCTAATTCTTTAGCCAAATATTCACCTGTATAAGACCCTGTTTTTTTATACTCACTGGCCAGCTCCTCAGGTGAGCCTGTAGCGATGATAAGTCCACCTTTATTTCCACCTTCTGGTCCCATATCTATGATGTAATCTGCATTTTTGATCATATCCAGATTGTGTTCGATAACGACCACTGAATTACCCAGTTCTACCAAGTGGTGCAACACACCTGTAAGTCTGTCCACATCAGCGAAGTGAAGTCCCGTGGTAGGCTCATCTAAAATATAGAGTGTTTGACCCGTATCTTTACGACTCAGCTCTTTACTCAGCTTGATACGTTGCGCCTCTCCCCCTGAAAGTGTAGTAGCATTTTGTCCCAGGGTAATATAGTCAAGTCCAACATCTGTCAATGTCTTAAGCTTGACCGCTATAGCTGGAATTGCTTTAAAGAATTCAAGGGCTTCACCTACACTCATACCAAGGACATCTGAGATAGATTTCCCTTTATACAACACTTCACGTGTCTGTGCATTGTAGCGTGTCCCATCACAGGCATCACAAGAGACCAAAACATCCGGTAAAAAGTGCATCTCTATCTTTATCTGTCCATCTCCTTGACACTTCTCACAGCGTCCACCTTTCACATTAAATGAAAAACGTCCTATCTTGTACCCTCGAAGTTCTGCCTCTTTGGTTTGAGCAAAAAGTTTACGTATCTCATCCATGATGCCGGTATAGGTTGCAGGGTTTGAACGAGGTGTTCTACCTATCGGGCTTTGGTCAAGATAAATGACTTTATCAAGTTTTTCTAGTCCTGTGATCTCTACACCATCTACTTTATTGACCTTTTTGGCACGGTTGAGTATCTCTCTTGCCACAGGTAGTAAAGTTTGAAGGATCAATGAACTTTTACCGCTCCCACTTACACCCGTAATACATACAAAATTTTCTAAAGGGATCTTGGCATCAAGTTTTTCGATATTGTTGAGTGTAACATTTTTGATCTCTATCCATTCATTTTGAGGCTTATCATGCGAGTAAGAGATCTCCTTTCTGCCATACATATAATCTGCAGTAAGTGTTTTAGCTTTTTCAAGTTTTTTTGCATCACCTGCAAAAACCACTTCACCGCCATATTCTCCTGCTCCAGGACCGATATCTATAATATAGTCTGCAGCAAGTATGGTCTCTTTGTCATGTTCCACTACGATCACTGAATTCCCTTTGTCACGCAAAGAGTTGAGCGTACGTATGAGCTTCATCGTATCACGTTCATGAAGTCCTATGCTTGGTTCATCCAGTACATACATGACTCCCGTCAGTCCAGAACCTATCTGGGAAGCGATACGGATACGCTGTGCTTCTCCACCTGAGATACTTCTTGCATCACGACTAAGGGTAATGTACCCCAGACCCACATCATATAAGAAGTAAAGTCTTTCATATAACTCTTTCAGTATGGACTCTGCTATCGTCTTTTGCTGCTCATTCAAGTGAGAAAAACTCTCTTTATCTG
>JBFEKK010000101.1:0-4131 GCA_041552675.1 Sulfurovum sp. | reverse complement strand
CTACCACATAGGGAGCATATTCTCTGATTTCGAATGTATCATTTTTTTCAATGAGCGTATACTTTGGTTCTTCAATTGCCATAAGTGTTCCTTTCAGTATGAATAGTAGTATTAATATTCTTAACATGATTGTACCTTTTAAAAATGATCTTATCTTAGTATGACATGTTTTGATTTTTTTAGAAGTTCAAATATGTCAATTCGTCGCTATTTCCTGTAATATTGAAAAACTTTGAAAGATAATAATAATCATTAAAAAAGCCTACACATGTTTGTCTACAACCAATCGACAAAATAACAATACAAAAAGATTTAAAAACAGCATAGAATACAAATATAGTAAAAAATTGCAAAGGAGCTAGATATGAAACGATGGCTATTTATTTTATTTTCAACATTTTTGTTCTCTAGCGCCCCTTTGCCTGTCCCTCATGTAGATGTTAAAGCGTTTAGCGGTCTATGGTATGAAGTAGCCAGAACTCATAACAGTTATCAAAAAAACTGTGTTGCATCGTCGGTTGAATATAAATTGCAAAAAGACAGTACTTACAAAGTTTTCAACCGATGTTTTGAAAATATCATAGGTGGAGATCTTATAGAGTACAAAGGAACTGCAGAACCTAAAAATGGAAACTCTATGTCAAAGATAGACATGACCTATTTTTATATTTTTACACGTGAATACCGTGTTATTTACTTAGAAAAAGATTACTCTGCAACAGTGGTAGCAGATGAAAAGATGGATAAGGTTTGGGTGATGAGCAGAAAACCAGAATTGCCAAAAAGAAAACTTAACAAGATCCTTGCAAAACTTGAAAAAAATATGGATATCAAAAGATTAATTTTTACACCACAGGACAAAAAAGGACGTTACAAATGAAAATTGCCGTATTAGGAGCAGGGATAAGTGGTTTGGGTTCTGCCTATCTGTTAAGCCAAAAACATGAAGTGGATCTGTATGAAAAAGAAGGACGTCTTGGAGGACATGCACGTACTACCATAGTAGAGGAAGATGGCAAACGTTTTGGTATTGATACAGGTTTTTTAGTATTTAACTATGAAACCTATCCGCTTTTGACCAAACTCTTTTCAAAACTTGATGTGAAGATAGAAAACAGTGATATGAGCTTTGGTTTTTGGGATGAATCATCTAACAATGCGTACAATGGACAGTCACTCAGTGGTCTTTTTTTTCAGAAAAAAAATCTTTTTTCACCTTCTCACTACAGAATGATAGCGGATATTATGCGGTTTAATAAAACCGCTAATAGAGATATAGATGAAAACAGTTCCGCACTGGATGTCAACCTAGGGGAATACCTTAAGACCTATTCTAATGTCTTCAAAGAACGTTATATCATACCAATGGGCGCAGCTATCTGGTCAACCCCTAGCGAAAAGATGCATGATTTTCCTGCGAAAACATTTATACAGTTCTTTAAAAATCATGGACTGCTTGGTGTCACGACACAGCATCAGTGGCTGACAGTAAGCGGTGGATCAAAAAATTATGTAGATAAGATCAAGGCAAATATATCAGGAAAGATCATCTTAAACAGTGATGTAGTGGGCATCAAACGTCATAATGATTATGTGATACTCATCCATAAAGATGGAAGTGAGAGTCATTATGACAAAGTGGTCATGGCAATGCATGCACCTGAGGCATTAAAGATACTTCAGGATGCCACATCGAAAGAAGAGGAGATACTCTCTGCCTTTCCTTATAAACAGAATGATGCATTGTTACATAATAACAGCAAGGCTCTCTACCCAGATAAAAGGATCTATGCAGCATGGAATTATAAAACAGGTGGAAAAGAAAATGCCGTGACACTTTCTTACTGGATAAATAGGTTGCAGAACCTTGAGAGTCAGAAGGAGTACTTTGTCTCTCTGAATGAAACTTCAGAGCTAGAAGATGTGATAGAGAAGATCTCTTATGAACATCCACAGTTTGACAGTAGGGCAATTATGATGCAGTCCAGACGTGAGGAGATCAACGGCCAGAACCATACCTACTTTGCCGGTGCGTACTGGCGTTATGGCTTTCATGAAGATGGTCTTTGGAGTGCCAATACGATAGCACAAAGTTTTGGATGTGCGTTATGAGTCACAGTTTTTTTGAAGGAAGGGTCTATCATAAACGTTACACGCCAAAGGTACATGAGTTTACCTACCCCTTCTACCTGTTAGATATAGATCTGTCACTTTTGGACAGGCTTAAGAATAGACTGTTTTCATTTGAAGGTGTAAATCTTTTTTCTTTTAGAAGCAAAGACCATTTTGGACAAAGTGAAGATTTTATGGAAAACGTAGAAACTTTGCTTCAAAAGTTTGGTCTAAATTCAAGTGAGAATATGCATTTTGTCACACTGCCTAGAGTTGCTAACTTTGTCTTTAACCCTATCAGTGTATTGATACTTTTCGATAAGAACGTACCGACACATCTTTTTGCTGAAGTGCATAATTACAATGGGGGCAGGGTTGTTTACCCTGTCAAACTAACAGAAAAAGACAATAGAAGCTATCAAGGTGAAGTGATGAAGGAGATGTATGTTTCTCCTTTTCTTGAAACCAGCGGAGAGTATCGTTTTTCCCTTCGATACGATGAAGGAAAGATGTCTCTAAAAGTCGATCTGTATGAAGCAGGAGAAAAAAAATTGACTGCTTCTTTCAATGGTACCGAAAGGCCTTTTAAGAGTATGACAATAGCAAAATTATTTGTACGGCACTCTTTTTTAACATTTTGGGTTGTGACAAGAACTTTGTGGCAGTCATTTAGATTATGGCGAAAAGGTTTAACCTTGTATTCGCCTACAAAATTAGATCAAATAAGGAGGTATTAAAATGAAAGGATTCTGGAATAAATTCGGTGATAGGTTTTTAAGTCGTATTGAGCATGGAACATTAAAGGTTGTCTATAGTGATGGAACCCAAAAAATCTATGGGAACGGTGAAGTACCAAAAACAAGTTTGGTCATACATAACAGCCGTTTTTTTAGACGTCTTGCACTTTATGGTGATATAGGATTTGCAGAAAGTTATATGGATGGTGATTTTGAAAGTACTGATCTAACCAACTTGATTAGTATTGCACTGATTAATTCAAAAGCGCTCTCAGCAAAAAGTGAGGATAGCAGCAGCAACCGTTTAATTAACCTATTGCCTCAAATGAATAAGGTAAAACACTGGATGCGAAAAAACTCCAAAACCCAGTCACAAAAAAATATATCACAGCACTATGATCTCTCTAATGATTTTTTTGAATTAATGCTGGATGATACAATGATGTATTCAAGTGCAGTATTTGAAAGTTCTGAACAATCATTATATGAAGCACAAAAAAGTAAAATAAAGTTACTTGCAGACAAACTTCACCTTAAACCTGGAGCCAAAGTACTTGAAATAGGTTCAGGCTGGGGAGCTATGGCTATACATCTCGCCAAAGAGAGACAGTGTGAGGTCACTACGGTGACACTTAGTAAAGAGCAAAAAGCACTCTGTGAGCAGCGTTTTAAAAAAGAAGATGTAGAGGACCAAATAGAGATTTTACTTAAGGATTATAGAGATCTTGATGGTACCTTTGATGCTATCATTGCAGTAGAAATGTTTGAGGCAGTAGGGAAAGAGTACTTTGATGTTTTCTTCAAAAAATGTGAGTCACTCCTCAAGCCTTCAGGTGTTATGGTTATGCAGATCATCACTATGCCAGATCAGCGCTATGATGCATATAGTAAAGGAACCGACTTTATCCAAAAATACATTTTCCCTGGAGGGCATCTGCCAAGTGTTAGTAAAATACTACAAACAACGACGAAGCATACACGTCTAAATCTTTTACATATGGAAGAGTTTACAGAAGATTATGCCAAAACACTTAGATTATGGCATGATGCATTTAAAGCTAAACTTCATAAGGTCAAAGAACTGGGATTCGATGAATACTTTATACGCATGTGGAAAATGTATCTTTGTTACTGTGAAGCGGCATTTATTACCCGAAATATCAATTTAGTCCAAGTCGCTTTCACACGTGACCAGAACATATATTTGAATAAAGGATTGGTAGCATGAAACTCAAATCATTTTTAACACTAGGGATGTGCGGATTTTTAACAGGCTGTGGTG
>JBFEKK010000100.1:0-4136 GCA_041552675.1 Sulfurovum sp. | reverse complement strand
TTTGACCAGTACAGGCGGTCATAAATGTCGCAATGGCAAAAGAGGAGAGTGTGAAAAGAAGCGTTTGTTTCATAAGAGATTCCTTTAAAAAATATTATAGCAGAAGCACCTCAAATAAACGTAATGGTAGTTGTCTATAAATTACTGCAAACGCTTTTGGGTAACCTCATCAGGTTCAATCTCGCATAAAAGTGTGTCTTGTCCGCAATGACGGCAGGTTGTTCTCACCGTAAATATATACCAGCCATTTTTGTCTTTCAGTATGGCATTACCACACTTAGGACAGTTAATGCGGCTCTGTAGTATGGCAAAAATCATTGCCACTCCTAACTGAAGTGTACTATGTGTATAAAATATTGACAAGATGATAAAAAGACCAACCATAACACCTAGGAGGATATACTTAACGTAAGCGGGGATACATTGCATAATTCTATTTCCTTTTGATTCGTAGACGTGACAGAAAGTGACTGAAAAAATGCCCTTGAAGGGGAGATAAATAGTATAAACTACTCCCACTCAATAGTTGCAGGAGGCTTAGAACTAATGTCATAAACGACTCTATTGATCCCGTCAATCTCATTAATGATTCTTCTACTCATACCTTCAAGTACATCATGTGGGATATGTGCAAACGTAGCCGTCATACCATCGACTGATTCAACCATACGGATACATACCGTGTTATCATAGGTACGGTTGTCACCCATCACACCTACAGACTGTACATTAAGCAGTACAGTAAATGCCTGCCATACTTTGTCGTAATAACCTGTCGCTTTAAGTTCTTCTTGCATAATGGCATCCGACTCTCTAATAAGGTGTAAGCCTTCTTCTGTCACTGCACCCATAGTTCTGATAGCAAGGCCAGGTCCAGGGAATGGGTGTCTGCCAATCATATTTTTAGGTAGTCCCAGTTCAAGCCCCAGTTTTCTTACCTCATCTTTAAATATCTCTCTAAGAGGTTCTACCAGTTCAAACGTCATCCAATCCGGTAGTCCACCTACATTATGGTGAGATTTAATCGTTTTGGATGGCCCTTTTACTGAAACGGACTCAATGACATCTGTATAAAGTGTTCCCTGTGCTAAAAATGCAACATCTGTATGCTTCTTAGCTTCTATGTCAAATACTTCGATGAACTTCTCACCAATAGCTTTTCTTTTAGTCTCAGGATCACTTACACCTTCAAGTGCTGCCATAAACTCTTTTTTTGCATCTATCGTGATGAGTGGTATGTCTAGCATTTTAAACATCGCTTGCACTTGTTCTGCTTCATCCTTACGAAGCAGTCCCTGATCCACAAATACACAGATCAATTGTTCTTTTGGCAATGCTTCATTAAGCATTGCAGCAACGACCGAAGAGTCTACTCCGCCACTGACACCACAAAGCACTTTTTTATCCCCGACCTGTGCTTGGATCGCAGCGATCTTTTCCTTAGCAAAGCTTCCCATATTCCAAGTACTGTCACAACCACAGATGTGTTTAGCAAAGTTCTTCAACATTGCTGTCCCCTCGACCGAGTGATGTACTTCTGGGTGAAACTGAAATGCATAGATGTTTTTACTCTCATTTGCTATAGCCGCATATGGAGAGTTTTCACTTGTACCCACCACTTCAAAACCATCAGGTATACGTTCTGCTCTGTCTCCATGACTCATCCATACGATAGAGTCATCGGAGATATCTTTGAAGATACTGGAATCATTTTCTATTTTAAGTTTTGCTTTTCCATATTCATGATGATCCGCGGCAATAACGCTTCCACCAAAGTGCTGTGTGATAAGCTGCATACCATAACAGATACCCAAGATAGGCAATCCTAGATCCCACACACCCTCATCTGGTTTATAGGCATCTTCGGCATAGACAGAAGCGGGACCGCCTGAAAGGATAATACCTTGCGGCTTTCTTGCCTTAATGTCTTCAATACTTTCACGGTAAGGTACCACTTCTGTATAAACACCACTTTCTCTCAATTTTCTAGCAATAAGCTGTGTGTATTGTGATCCGAAGTCTAAGACTAATATAGGTACTTGTTTCATCATCTTTCCTTGTATGTGTATGGTTAAATCTTTCAAAAAAAACTTAACTATAAAAATACTTTTTTAGTATTCCTGAGTATACCTCAGAAATACCAATCTCACAAAACGAACCTATGATATTGGTTACGCGCCTATTCCAAGTATAAGAAACTGCACATACCAGATAGAAACAGATACAATATAACCTACAAGTACGGTCCAAGCTAGTTTTAGATGTGAACCAAATGTATAGATACCGTGAAGTTTACCCATTACACCCACACCGGCAGCAGAACCAAATGAGATAAGTGAACCACCCACACCGGCTGTAAGTGTTACAAGCATCCACTGTGCATGTGCAGTTGCACCCATGTCTGGACTTGATTTGAGTACCGCTGACATGACAGGAACGTTATCAACGATAGCAGAAAGAAATCCTACTCCGATATTTACAGTTGTAGCTCCATATTGAGCATAAAGTGCCGTGAAGTACTCTAAGAAACCTAAGAAATGAAGTCCGCCGACCGCAGCTAAAATACCAAAGAAGAAAAGCAGTGTATCATTTTCAATTTTAGCAATGAATGAGAAAACATTGACCGGAGGACATACGATACCCTCACTATCGTATCTTACTTCTCTGCTCATTCTATAAATATAGAGTTTTAGAACAGCCAAGCCGAACATCATTCCCCACATTGCAGGTAAATGAAGGACTTGGTGTGAGATCACAGCTGAGGCAATTGTCAAAGCAAAAAGCCCTATGATCACTTTTCCACCTGCGGAAATATAAACCTTTTTTTCATCGGCTGCAAATGGTGGTGTACCGTTTGGTACAAAACGACTTAAAAGGAATGCAGTCACATACCATCCTAAGATAGATGCAGGGAACAGGTAAAGAAAATCAACAAAAGCCCCCTTACCGTCAACCCATACCATCAACGTAGTGATATCACCAAATGGTGACCAAGCACCACCTGCATTTGCCGCAACTACGATATTGATCGCCGAAGGTACAATAAATACTTTATTCGTTTTATCAATGGTGATCAATACAGTTGAAAGGATCAGTGCTGTTGTTAAGTTATCTGCAACAGGAGAAATGAAGAAAGCTAAAAGACCTGTGATCCAGAAAAGTTTTTTATAGCTGTATCCTTTAGAAACAAGATTATAACGTAAAGTAGAAAATACATTCCTATCGATCATTGCTTCAATATATGTCATTGCAACATAAAGGAAGAAGAAGATCCCTGCAATCTCATAAATAAGAAGCTCAATTTCATGGTGCAAATGTTTACCATCTAAACCATTGATAGCATAATAGATACCAATCAGCATAAAGATCAGTGTTCCTGCAAAAAGTGCCGGTTTTGCTTTGTTTATATGGTATTTATCTTCCGCTGCAATAAAGTAATATCCTATTACAAATATTACAAGTGAAGCGATCCCCACCCATGTCATTGTCAAATCTGTGTGCAATATTTCTGTTGTCATTAATTCCTCTCCTAATTCTTTGGTATGCCATATTTCTCTATGCATATATTTTAGATAGATTCGATATAGTGCGAGCCCAAAGACTCTTTTCTCGCAAGCGCTGCATCTACGATAGCAGAAGCAGTATTTAGTCTAAGTTTAAGTAATCTGCCTATCTCTTTATTTTTCATATCATAAATGAGATTTTTCGCTTCATGCAAGCCTTTTGTTGTCCTGATAATCCCTATATCGTCCCACATCACTTGACGTAATTTTTGTTTATAGATTTTATCGTTTTCTTTGTGCAGAATATTACCGTAATCTTTCTCAAATATAGGTGTTTGCATCGCTTTATGCTCTTTGGAAAGCAGATGCTCTACTGCACGTTTAGCAAAGACCACCCCTTCAAGCAATGAATTTGATGCAAGACGATTTGCACCATGCACACCTGTTCTAGCTGCTTCACCTATGACATAAAGACCTTCCATACCGTCTATGCAGCCATTGGTATCACATTTTATACCCCCATTAGAGTAGTGAAATGCAGGTGAAATGGCAATCTTGTCTTTCGGAAATTTATAACCAAGTGCACCAAAAGTATGTGTGATATTAGGGAAACGATGTTCAAACCATTTGTCT
>JBFEKK010000099.1:0-4137 GCA_041552675.1 Sulfurovum sp. | reverse complement strand
CAAAGTATGCAGACAGAAACGGTGGATATACAAGAATTATTAAAACACGTATGAGAAAAGGTGATTCAGCACCTATGGCAATTATCGAACTCGTATAATTACCTCTGAAACTTCAGTATTTCAAGGCTTTGCCTTGAATACGATTTACTACATCATTAAATCATTAAAGAATTCAAACATACATTGACAAAGTAACACTTTTAGTGTATAACACACTTAAAGAACATAGTAACAAAGATTTTACTATGATTTCGTTATAATAATTTTATGATATGCCTCTATCAAAGAGATGCAAAATAAGGAGAACCATTGATACCATTTTCAGATGAAGAACTAGAACCTGCCGTAATGAACGTAATAGATAAGGTAAGACCTTCTATTAAACTTGATGGAGGGGATATAACATTAATTGCTATTAAAGATGGGAAAGTCTTTGTACAGCTTCAAGGTGCATGTGTTGGTTGCGGTAGTTCAGGTACAACGATCAAGTTCGGTGTTGAGAGACAGATGCAAACACTCATTCACCCTGAGATCACTGTAAAAAATGTACCTGCAGGTTTTGAAGACAAATTGGATCAATTATAATTTAATATGAGCAAAATAAGTCAAGATTTACTACTTAAAAGAGCCGAACACGAGTTTCTACAGGGAAACTATGCCAAGGCACTTAGAAGTTACGGGTTGATCTTAAGAGATTATCCTACGTTAGATGAAGCAAAAATAGGTGTCTATTTGAGTGATCTAGGGATAGAAAGTGAAGAAGAGGCACAAGCTTTATTTGATTATTATCAGATGATCAAGAGTGAGAAAGAAAATGCGGTGGATATTATCGATGGACTGATTGAGAATTTAGACAGTTCAAAACATAAGTTGCAAGAACTTCTGGTTGAGCCTTTAGAAGAACAGATAGAATATGGTGATGGTATACGTTACAGTGATTTTCTGGAGCTTGTAAAGAGCAGAGGCAGCTTTAAAAAAACATTTGAAGACATTATGTTCTCAACTAAAGTGGTGATCACCAATAAAGATGAGTTTATCGATTTTGTTACGCAGCTTGCAACCGAAGGTTTTGATGAGATGGCATTGGGATATCTGGATGCCTCAGCAAATTTATTTGGAAATGATCAGGATATACTTGCACTTTACCATGTGGTTAGAGGACAAAAATAGTGAAATTGGATTTCCAAAAAGATGGTTATCTTTTTCTTACGGATGATACAAGCAAACTCGATCAAGATACGATCTTTTTAAGAACAGCACAAAACAGCTGCTATTATGAAAAATTAGAGTCGAAACCAGAAACACTAACAGTCGATGAACTGATCTCTTTTTGGGAACTTGAAAAGATGAAAGTGGTAGGTGTTACTGGAACTAACGGTAAAACGACTGTAACCGCGGCAATTTACTCTTTTTTACTTGATTTGGATGAGAAGCCAGCACTGCAAGGTACTCGTGGCTTATTTGCGCAGGAAAAGCGTATAGAAGAGAAGAGTATGACTACGCCTTCCATCCTTGAAACACTGCATAACATGAAAAAGACGATGGATATGGGCTGTAATTACTTCATCATGGAAGTAAGTTCCCATGCGATAGATCAAAAACGTATAGAGGGTTTAACATTTGCCCTTAAGGTCCACACGAATGTCACCTCTGACCATTTAGATTATCATGGGACTGTTGAGGAGTACAGACGTGTCAAAAGTCTTTTTTTTGCAGATGAATCACCCAAGCTACTCAATAAAGATGACATTAAAAATATTACTTATAACCCCATAGGTGCGCAGAGTTATGGCGTGGATGAACCTGCTACATTCAAAGTGCAGGCTTTCTCTTTGCTAAACGGTATCACAGCAGGGATCAAACACTTACAGACCGAAGCAACATTCCACTCTCCAATGGTAGGACTTTTTAACCTCTTTAACCTTATGGCAGCTATAGGTTCGGTACAGATGTTAACGGGAAGAAGCATAGAAGAGATATGTGAAGTGGTAGAGTACTTTGCAGGAGTCTCAGGACGCATGGAAGTGGTGAGTCGAGACCCGCTGGTTATCGTAGATTTTGCACATACCGATGATGGTATGTATCAAGTGCTTGAATCAATGAAAGATAGAGATATATCAGTGGTCTTTGGGGCAGGCGGGAATAGAGATAAAGAGAAACGTCCTCGTATGGGAGCAGTTGCGGGTAGGTATGCAAACAAAATCTATGTGACCAGTGATAATCCTCGAGATGAAGTACCCGAAATGATACTCGAAGACATCTTATTAGGGTTGCATGGTAAAGACCATGTAACAGCCACTCCAGACAGAAGACTTGCCATCAAGATGGCACTTGATGCGCTGGAAGATAATGAAGTACTGCTGATACTTGGTAAAGGTGATGAAGATTATCAGGAGATCAAAGGAGTGAAACACCCTTTTGATGATAGGGAAGTAGTACGAGAACTTCTCAAAGAGAGATTAATTCACTCCTTATGATATGCTTTATCAACAAAGCTCTTTATGGTCATAGCCTGCTGTAATCTTTTTACTACACTTAAAAATTTTAATTGAGTATGCTCAAAGTATACAATTTAAGGGTTGTTGCTCCTGATCATGTACATTTAAACTTCAATTAAGTAAATCAGAGTAAAATTCTCCTAATTAAATTCAAAAGGATTATTATGGTTCCAGGTATACCACAACCAGCGTTTTATATTTTCAAGTGTCAACAGTCAGCACCTCCAGGGATGCCAAAACCTTCTTGTGTAAAAGCAGATGACCCAGAGTCACAACAGCTTTTTCAACACCTTGCGCAGACATTGATGCAAAAAGGGATTATCGGGACAGTAACTCCTATACAGTCGGGATGTCTAAATCGTTGTGCGGTTGGTCCAGTGATGTTAGTAGAGCCAGGACATACGATGTATGTAGGTTTGACAAAAGAGAAGATAGATAGAATTATCGATGAACATATCATTGGTGGAAATGTTGTCTCTGAGTATGTGATCCCTGACCTAATGTGGGGAGAACCAATAGACCCAGCATCAATAGCTAAATAGTAGTCTCTCGACTATTTAAAATAGCCCTATCCCATTTTTAGGGCTATTTCCCCAATTTACCCACATTTTTTTAGTATAATAAAGGTTAATAGAGGATTTTGGTATAATCCCAACAATTTTAATGAAACAAATAGGAACAATTATGAACATTACAATGCTTTATTCCAAAATACATAGAGCTACCGTAACAGATGCAAATTTGAATTATGTAGGATCCATTACCATTGACCAAGAACTTTTAGATGCCGCAAATATGCGTGTCGGACAAAAGATCGATATCGTTAATGTCAATAACGGTGAGCGTTTCTCTACTTATATCATTCCTGGTGAACCTGGGAAAAGAGATATTTGTCTTAATGGCGCAGCGGCTAGAAAAGTACATAAAGGTGATAAGATCATCATTATTGCATATGCAACTATGAATGAACAAGAAGCAGATGCGCATCTACCAAAAATTGTCATACTTGACGATGACAATAGCATCGCCGAAGAATTTGAAGGATTAGAATAATGTTTGAAGGCTTTGACTTGGGCAACATGAGCAAGATGATGGAGCAGATGCAAGAAAAAGCAAAAGAGATACAAGAGCAAGCTAAAAATATACAGTTTACAGCTAAAGCAGGTGGAGGTCTGGTCGAGCTTACTGCAAATGGTGCAGGTGAAGTGATAGATCTCACTATAGATGATTCTCTGCTTGAAGACAAGGAGTCTTTACAGATATTACTCATCTCTGCGATGAATGATGTCAATAAAATGGTCGAAGACAATAAAAAGTCTCAAGCGATGGGCATGATGGGTGGGATGAACCCGTTTGGTTCTTAATCGTATATTTAGCGGTCTTTGTCAACAAGGTAGTTAAATTCTTTTGAATTCTTAAATTTCACAATCGTCTTAGAGACAAGTGAATGTTTTCCCTCTTTCTTAACTACTTTTTGAAGTATTTTACTTATTTTCATTTTTTTCCTTTCAATTTCTATGTTCTCTTTTGAGACAAGGTAATCGTACGATACAAATGTAACAAAGTGGTAACATAAGGAAAATACTTGCGTCGCTTACTGAAAAAGACACTAAGTTTCATATGTACCTTGAGGCGTAAT
>JBFEKK010000098.1:0-4141 GCA_041552675.1 Sulfurovum sp. | reverse complement strand
TTTCAATTCTTGGTAGAAATACAAAAAGCGCCAACAAACTGATCAGGATTAAGAGCAGAATGCGTATACTGCGTAGTAGTGAAACACCATCAAAATCTTTTTCCATAAAATGTTAACCTTATGTTTTATTTAATCATAGCAGTTTAAATTTAATAAAAGTTAAACATTTTTGTTCGTAAAAATATAAACATGATACTATCATTAAAGTGTTATAAATTTTCCTTTGATCCTGTCTTTCTTTATATGCTCATACGTTCCCATAACACCGTTAATAACGATAAAAATACCTTCTTTATCTAAAGCATTGATATATCCATAGGCTGAACAGAGATTGGCGGTTGCTTCTACCGGGTCCACACTGTAGGGAACCATAGCTCCTGTGAGGACAACACATTTCTCCAGATCCGCATCTGCGAGATATTCAGCTGTCACATCCATAGTATCTGTTCCATGTACGATAATTATATGATGATACTCAGACTGACTGACAGTCGCCAGGAGTTCCAGTCTGTCATGATTGGTCATGTCAAGACTGTCTTTACCTATGATATTCACGATTTTAAATTCACACAGCCATTTTTTTGCGATCTCATTCAAGGCTTGTGATTCCACATCTATGATAAACTCACCTTTGATCGGGTCATAAATCTTATTAAATGTGCCACCTGTACTCATAATAAGTATTTTTTTCATCTATTGCCTTAATTTATGATAAATATAGTTTTACATTTTAACGCAATAATGGTAAAATTACAGCATTAATTTCTAGGGAGCATTATATGATAATGAAGGGCAAAAAAGGTGTCATTTTAGGCATCGCCAACAAAAAGTCTATCGCATACGGTATTGCAAAAGCTTGTCAGGAGCAGGGTGCTGAGATGGCTATTACTTTTTTAAATGAAAGATTTGAACAAAAACTGGCTCCTATAGCAGAAGATCTAGGGTGTGGAACAAGACTTTACCCTTGTGATGTAAGTAAGCCAGAAGAGATCAAAGCACTCAAAGAGTCTCTTGAAAAAGACATGGGTAAGATAGATTTTATCGTACACTCCATCGCATTTGCGCCTAAAGAGGGACTAAGTGGACGTTTCTATGATATCTCAAAAGAGGCATTTGATATCGCGATGGACATTTCTGTCTATTCACTCATCGAGATCGTAAGAGAGTTGAAACCAATCCTTTCAGATAATTCTTCAGTGTTGACACTCAGCTACTACGGCGGTGTCAAATACATCCCTAACTACAATCTTATGGGTGTGGCCAAAGCTGCTTTGGAGATGACAACGAAATATCTGGCTGAAGATCTTGGTAAGGACGGGATTCGTGTCAATGCCATTTCTGCCGGACCTATCAAGACACTGGCTGCTGCAGGGATAGGTGATTTTTCATTTATGCTCAAGTGGAATCAGCACCACTCACCACTCAAACAAAATGTGACTATTGATCAGGTAGGAAACTCTGGTATGTACCTGCTTTCAGACCTCAGTTCTGGTGTCACCGGTGAGATCCATTATGTGGATGCAGGGTTTAATATCATGGGTATGCCTGCTGTTGAATTTGATTCGAATGGAAAGCCTAGGATTGCTTGGGACGGAAACGCTTAATTGAAAGATTCTCCAGAATATTTGGCAAAAAAATCTTTTTTTGACAAAGTGCTGACCATATACGGGCGTAATGCCGTGATGGAAGCACTTGAAGATCATTCTATCACTATTCACAAACTTCATTTATCCAAATCCAACAAAGATGCTTCTGTCCTTGAACAGATGAAAGAGATCGCTAAAAAAAGAGGTATTGAAGTAGCCTATCACGATAAACAATCCCTCTCACGTATCTCTAAAAATGCCAAACAGGACCAAGGTGTAGCGCTTGATATCGTACTTGAACATTTTGGTGATGAAGAGAGTTTTCTGGATGCACACAAAGCCTATCGTATCATTGCGCTGGATGGTGTAACGAACCCACAGAATCTGGGGATGATCATCCGTTCCTGTGCAGCAGGTAATGTGGATGCCATCTTACTTCCTACCAAAGGTGCGGCACAGATATCTCCATTGGTGATCAAAGCCAGTGCAGGTACACTGTTTAAAATGCCTATCATCAAAACGAGCGATCTGGCAAAGACACTCAAGTCTTTCCAAAACCAAGGCGCATCGCTTTATACACTTTCATCACACGCTTTAAACTCTTATAAAGAGCAAAGCTATAGTGACAAGACCATCTTTGTACTGGGTAACGAGAGCGAAGGTGTCAGCAAGAGTGTAGAAGATCTGTGTGATAAAAGCATCGCCATACCGATGCAGCGTGGAGTTGAGTCTCTCAATGTCGCTGTAACCGCTTCACTTTTAGCTTTTTTATAATAAGCAATTTAAACAAACGGAATACCATGCAAAACCTCATAGCCCTCTTGGCTAAAAAAACGACCCTCAATGAAAAGCAAATCTCCAATATACTCACTCTTTTAGAAAAGGGTGATACCATTCCTTTTATCGCACGTTACCGTAAAGAACTTACGGGAAATGCTGATGATGAGCAGTTACGTCTTTTTAATGATGTTTATATGACAGCAAAGAGACTCTTGGAACGTAAAGAAGAAATCCTACACATACTCAAAGAACGAGAACTCCTAGACCAGAAGATACGTACTGCTATAGACAATGCTCAAACGATGACAGCGTTAGAAGATCTCTACAGACCATACAAAGAGAAAAAAAATACCAGAGCTTCCACAGCTATACAACAGGGCCTAACACCCTTAGCCAATACACTTCAGTCAGCCAAGCTGGATAAACAAGCTTTTATGAAAGAAGCCCAGCGGTTTGTAAAAGGTGAAGTAAAAGATGTAGAGATGGCTCTGCGTGGTGCACAAGACATAGTGGCAGAACGCTATGCAGATGTAGCCAAAGAACGCGAAGTGCTGCGTGATATGGTACAACGTCATGGAGTCATAGAAGTAAAAGCCACAAAAAAGTTTCAAGAAAATGGTAGTTTTAAAAATTATAAATCACATAGTGAAAAGATAGCCTACATTCCTTCACACCGCTACTTAGCTATAAAAAGAGGTGAGAAGGAAAAAGAACTCTCTGTCAAACTAACGATAGACACAGAACGTTACCTAGATACGCTCAAACGCTATAAACTAAAAGATGATATGGGAAGTTCTAAAACTTTGTTATTTGATGCCTATAAAGATGGTTTTAAACGTTTACTCTATCCCTCTATAGAACGTGAGGTTTTTGGACTACTCAAAGAAAAAGCAGATGCTTCTGCTATAGAAGTATTTGGTAAGAATTTAACGCAACTCTTTATGAGCCCACCTGTAGTAGGTAAAGTACTTCTAGGGGCAGACCCTGCCTATCGTACTGGTTGTAAACTGGCGGTGATAGATGAAAATGGTACCTACTTAGACCATGCAGTTATCTATCCCGTACCTCCACGTGACGAGTATGAAAAATCACGTGATGTAGTTGCTAACCTGGTGAAAAAGTATAACATTCAAGGGGTTGCCATAGGCAATGGTACCGCTTCTAATGAAACCCAAGCATTTTTTGCAAAACTTAACACTGATGGACTTACCCTTCCTTACACGGTAGTCTCAGAAGCGGGGGCATCGGTCTACTCTGCATCATCTGTAGCTGCTAAGGAGTACCCGGACTTGGATGTAACTATACGTGGTGCCATCTCCATCGCGGGTCGTTTGCGTGATCCGATGGCAACACTGGTAAAGATAGACCCTAAAAGTTTAGGCATAGGACAGTATCAGCATGATGTAGACCAAAAGTTGTTAGAGCGTAAACTTCATGAAAATGTAGAACGTTTGGTAAACGCAGTAGGTGTAGATGTAAACTCTGCTTCTGCTTCATTACTTTCATATGTAGCTGGTGTGGGTAGCACAGTGGCGGAAAACATAGTCAAACATCGTGAGAGTGTGGGTATCTTTGATTCAAAGAATGCTTTGTTAAAGGTAAAAGGCTTAGGTGCTAAAGCATACGAACAAGCTGCAGGATTTATGCGTATTCGTGGGGGTAAAAGTGTCTTTGATAATACAGGTATACACCCGGAGAGTTACGCAGTAGCCAAAGCCTTGGAAAAGTATGATGATGT
Organism: Sulfurovum sp.; assembly: GCA_041552675.1. Classification (GTDB taxonomy): domain Bacteria; phylum Campylobacterota; class Campylobacteria; order Campylobacterales; family Sulfurovaceae; genus Sulfurovum. Next base: position 37 of record JBFEKK010000098.1, on the reverse strand, counting down.
GAGTGACACAAAAAGTATAGCCAAAGAGTTAGGTGTA
>JBFEKK010000097.1:0-4175 GCA_041552675.1 Sulfurovum sp. | reverse complement strand
GTACTGTGTATCGCTCCTTCATTACCGATCACGGTACATTCTGTTTTGTCTTCAGAGAGGGTATATGTGATACCAAGCTGTTTTAGGGCATTGAGCATATGTCTTGTATCATCACTCTCTAAAAGATTGGTAATCTTAGTGGTTCCCTGCGCCAATGCAGCAAGCAGTAAAGCTCTGTTTGAAAGACTTTTAGATCCGGGGAGATTGATCTCTCCATCTATTTTAGCAATGGGTTTGAGTGTTAATGTGTTCATATAACCTCATCTACCTTCTTCATTTCTTGTATCTTGTTTATCACGTTTTGTACGATCCAGTCAGGGGTAGAAGCACCTGCAGAGATACCACAAAGTTCTTTACCTTCAAACCAACTGGCTTTAAGCTCTGTTTCATTCTCTATGAGGTAACTGTCTTTACAATCACGTTCACAAATACTATGCAGCTGTTTTGTATTAGAGGAGTGTTTCCCTCCAATGACTATCATGACATCAGCCTCTTTAGCCAGTTCGGCTGCAGCATCCTGGTTTTCAAATGTTGCAGTACAAATGGTATTAAATACCCTTATCTCTTTACGTGTTGCCATCAATGCTGTCACGATCTTTGCAAAATCTTCAGGTTTTTTTGTGGTTTGAGAAACGACGGCAACCTTCCCTTTAAGAGGAAGTGTTTCTAACTCTTCAGGTTCAAGCACAATAAACGCATCCTCCGGATCTTCCGCATAACTCACTACGCCTTTGATCTCTGGATGATCCTTATCACCGAATATCACGATGCTATAACCATCTACACTCATCTTTTGTACAATATTTTGTGGGGTGGTTACATAAGGACAGGTTGCATCTATCACTTTATGATCTTGACTTTTTAACACAGCCAATTCATTTTTGGGTATACCATGTGTACGGATCACCACAGCATCATCCGTCTCGATATCTTCAAGACGTTCAGCAAGGCCAATGTTGAACCCTTCTTTCAGTCTATTAATCTCATCTTTGTTATGGATCAGTGGACCATAAGTCACAGATCCTCTGTGTTCTTCAGCTATTTCAATAGCCCTCTTCACACCAAAACAAAATCCATAACTAGAGGCTAATTGTATTTTCATCTTTATCTCAATTCTGCTTTACATTCTGTCTCAAGTGCAGTCATGATTTGACCCATCACTGCTTCTATATCACTCTCTTCAAGTGTTTTTTCCATAGCTTGTATAAAGAAACGTATCGTAAGACTCTTTTTATCACCCAACTTTTCATCTTCATAGATATCAACAGGATAAGTATCTTTAAGCATTGGAAGTTCAAGTGTATTGAGTACTTTAGCTACTTCATAGTAGTTTAAAGATTTATCGATCACTACAGACAAGTCTTTATAAACGCCTTGGAACTTAGAGATAGGTGTTGCATTAATATGCTTAGGCAAGAAGGCATCAAAATCAAGTTCTGCGATGAATGTCTCAGGAATATCGAAACTCTCTTGTACTGTTGGATGAAGCTTTGAAATGAATCCGCACACTTTACCATCTACAATGATATTTGCGGATTGATATGGGTGGATAAGCCCATTTTCATAGGTACAAGGTACTAGTTCAAAAGCACCGACAACTGCTCCTACTTTTTGTGTAAAAGAGGCAAAGTCGATCATCTTTGGTTTTCCCGCATTTCTTACATTTTCACCTTCAACCTGTCCGGAGAAAACAAAAGAGATCACTTCTCTCTCTTCTCTTTTGCTTCCAAACACTGCACCTATCTCAAACAGAGGGATAGATTTTTTACTATAACTCACATTACGCTTCACTGCATTGAGCAAATTAACCAAGATCGTAGATCTCAATGTATTGAGCTCTTCTGCGATAGGATTTGCGAGTTCTAATGATTCATCTACCGTAGAAAAACCATATTTTTCCAAAAGAGCTCTTTCAGAAAAGACATAAGATACATTCTCATAGAATGAGACACCTACAGCACGATTCTTGAACGCTTTTTTTGCTTTATATCTATCGGTTGTAGTATTAAGACGCGGTTTTTCAGCAAAAACAAAAGGTTTGGCTTCTATGTTATTGATACCGACGATACGCACGATCTCTTCTGCGATATCCTGCAAATGTTTAATGTCATGTCTAAAATGAGGTACCACTGCAGCAATAAGGTCATGCCCCATAGTATTGATCTCAAATCCAAGTTTTTGAAGTATCGTTACGATCTTTCCTATTTCAATATCCATACCGATGATAGCGGAAATCTCTTTTGCATCTACGATAACGGTTTCATGTTCTTTTTCAGCACTCACAATCAGTGAACCTTCATAACAAGAGATATCTGTATAATGGTCCATCATAGAAGCCAAGAACGATAACCCGAAATGGAGATCAGGATTGGAACCTCTTGATGTCTTGTAATAAAGTGCATCTGTTTTCAAAGAAGTGGCTGCAACAGCCTCAACTAAAGTATCAGGATTGATATAGCTGGCCTCTATCAAGAGCTCTTTCGTCTGATCATTTGCTGTGCACTCTGCTTCTTGTTGTACACCCACAACAGAAAGTACTTTCTCATTTCCAATGATCTCGATAATGCCTTTTGCTTTTGCTACCGTATGTACAGAGATCTTATTTTCATCATTCCGGAATATTTTACTATCATATGCACGTAACACTACTCCTGTTGTATGCGTTGCATATGCCAGCATACTTGCAAGTTTTCCTTCTGCTTCTACGCCTACCATTACTAAACGTAACTGTACAAGGAAATTACTGGAAATATTTTCTATCGTTGCAAGTTTATAATGGAGATCTGCATCCATTTCACCTGTATGATGAAGCTCTGCTTCTCTGGCGATACCAAGTTTGATCTTATCTTCCTGTTTATATTCAAACTTTTTCATCTCAATATCAAGTGCTGTACTCAAGTCTCTTGCAACACCATAAATGCTCAGACAGTCACCTCTGTTGGCTGTAAGTTCAAGCTCAATGATGGTGTCTGCTACCTTCTCATAAGAACGTAACTCTTTACCCACTTCAAGCTCACCGATACTCTCATCCAGTATCATGATCCCTTTACCCGTATCAGGTAATCCAAGTTCAGAAGAGGCACACACCATCCCTTCACTTTCCACACCACGAAGTTTCGCATGTTTGATAGCAAAGTCACCAGGTAGTACAGCACCTATAGTCGCTACTGCTACATACTCTGCATCTACAACATTGGCAGCACCACAGACGATCTGTCTGGTTCCGCTTCCAACATCTATCTGACATACATTCAGCTTATCTGCATCAGGATGCTTTTCACAAGAAAGGATCTTTCCTATAACCACTTTTTCCGCTATCTCTATTTGTGTAAGACTATCAACTTCAAGTCCTATAGAATTAAACGTTTTATAAAGCTTCTCGTTAGAGACACTGCTAAGATCTATGAATTCACTTAACCAACTTCTTGTTACTATCATCTAAACTGCTCCAACAAACGAATATCACCTTCAAATAAAGATCTCAAATCAGGTATTTTGTGCATAAGCATTGCAAAACGCTCTACACCCAGACCAAAGGCATAGCCACTCACATCTTCGTATCCTACTGCCTTAAAGACATTCGGATCGACAATTCCACATCCAAGTACTTCCAGCCAACCTGTATGTGAACAGACCCTGCATCCTTTACCTTCACAGAAGATACAAGAGATGTCCACTTCAGCAGACGGTTCGGTAAAGGGGAAGAAACTAGGTCTGAAACGCACTTCTACATCACCAAACATATATTGTAGGAAATCTGTCAATATAGACTTGAGGTTCGCAAAGCTTACTTTGCCTTTATCATCTACTACAAGACCCTCAACCTGATGGAACATTGGTGTATGTGTCAAGTCATAATCACGTCTAAATACTGATCCTGGAGCAATCATACGGATAGGAGGTTTGGTCTCCATCATCGTACGTATCTGTACAGGAGAGGTATGTGTACGTAAAAGTCCTCCATCCTTAAAATAGAATGTATCCTGCATATCACGTGCAGGGTGGTATTTAGGCAGGTTAAGGGCTTCAAAGTTATGGAAGTCATCCTCTACCATAGGTCCACTTTCAACAGCAAAGTTTAACGCCACAAAATAGTCAATGATCTTGTCCATCGTCTCCATCACCGGATGCAGTGCACCTTTTTGTGCAAGTGTGCCATAGAGTGAAACATCTAT
>JBFEKK010000096.1:0-4178 GCA_041552675.1 Sulfurovum sp. | reverse complement strand
TCTATCTCTATCATTAACGTACCCCTATTTTACGCTGACTGTGGTTAAAGATATAGACTGACAAAAGCACGATAAAACTCAGCAAGACCATGAAAGCACTGTATATATGTGCGGTACCATACTCCATCACCTCAACCATTTCATAAATAGCCACCGAAGCTACTTTCGTCTCACCGGGGATACTTCCCCCTACCATGAGCACTACACCAAACTCACCGACAGTATGTGCAAAAGTAATGATCAGTGCCGTGATAAGTGAAGGTTTAATATTTGGCAATGCAACCCTCAAAACAGTCTGAAACTTACTCTTCCCTGCAAGATAGGATGCCTCTAACATATGTTTGTTCAAAGACTCAAATCCACTTTGTAAAGGCTGTACCATAAAAGGCAGTGAATAAAAACAACTTGCGACAACCAAACCGCTAAAAGTAAAGACCAACTTCACACCAAAAAGATCTTCAAAAAAATCTCCTACTGCAGAGTTTGGTGAGAGTACGACTAAAATATAAAACCCTAACACAGAAGGAGGAAGTACGATCGGCAATGCTGTGACGGCTTCTAAAAAGGGTTTTGTCTTTGAACTGCTTTGAGAGAGGTACCACGCCAAAGGCAGAGAAAGCAAAAACAATATCACTGTTGTTACACTTGCGAGTTTAAAAGAAAGTATAAAAGGTGCCAGATCTAAGGATGTGATATTAAAAATTTCCTGCATTTACTCTACCTTATATCCGAAGTTTTTCAATATCTTCTGGGCTTTTGCACTTAACATAAAGTCATGAAAATCTTTCACTTCAGGGTTACCTTCACCTTTTTTCAGAATCACCATTCCCTGGTCTATAGGAGTGTAAAGGGTTTTATCCACATCACTCCAGTTTATTCCCTCTTTAAAATGTGCCATTTGGGGACTGAATAGTGAAGATTTTGCTATCAACCCAATGTCTGCTGCAGTCGTTGCATAGGTCATAGTCTGAGCAATTGATTCACCATAGACCAACTTCTCTTTTACTGCATCATGTACCTTAGTATTTTTCAAAGCCTCTAGAGCTGCGACACCATAAGGTGCTGTTTTAGGGTTTGCTATGGCTATTTTTTTAATCTTATCATCTGCTAAAAGCATCATACCTTGAGTAAAATCCTGTGGCTTTACAGACAAGTAAGCTAATGCACCCTGTGCATATATGATAGGTTTTGTTACGGCTATTCCCTCTTTATAAAGTACTTCTGGGTATTTCATGTTTGCTGACATAAATAGTTCATAAGGTGCACCATTCTTTATCTGTGCCGTAAGTTTTCCAGAACTCCCCAGAATCACTTCTATGTTTGTCTTCGGATATAACGTATAAAAAGCTTTTTTGAGTGGTTCTATGGCGTAACTTACATTTGCAGCAAGAGCGATCTTGATCTCGCCTGCACTTAACATAGCTAAACATAGTACCATACCTAATACGATTTTTTTCATAAGCATTTTCCTTTAAAAAAGATCATTGATCTCAAAACGAATTTCATCATACTTACTTGTTTCATTCTTTATTTCCCTATCATAATATCATTGGCTTTGATCATAGCGATCACAGAACTTCCTTCGATGAGTTCCATCTTGTCTAAAACAGCTGTAGGCATGACAGATACAATGGTGTCATGATGTCCTATATCCACCACTACTTTAGTATTATCTAGATCTTTGTCTATCTTGCTCACAATGCCTTCGAGTCTATTCTCGTACCTTTCTTCATCTACCTTCTTAGTTAACAACACTGCACTAGATTTACATATCGCTATCACAGTTTGATTTTCTTCGATATGCAAATTTTCTACCGCTTCTTTGGTGATCGTAGAAAGGAGTTCTTTCCCACTTTTCAGCTTTAAAAGTATTTTTGCATTGATATTTTGAGAGTCGACTGAAACGACTTCTGCTTGTATCTGATTTCTTGCAGAAATTTGCATGGCCAATCTTCCAATAGTCTTAAATGCACCACTCTGGATATCGGTCAGCTCTGATAGCTTTTCCAAAAAACGTCTATGCTCTTCTTTGAGTACTGCATAGCTTTTTAAGAGTTGTTGACCATACTCTGTAATAGTAGTACCGCCACCATCTTTACCTCCTGTCTCTCTACATACGATTGGTTCAGGGGAAAGTGCATTCATTGTATCCACCGCTTCCCAGGCACTTTTGTAGCTCATAGGCACAGCTTTTGCCGCTTTAGAAATGGATCCATGTTCTTCAATGGCATGAAGTAGTTCTATACGCTTTTCAAGCAAAAAAGGTTTACCTAACATTTCCAAAGTCAGCTTTGATGAAAGTTCCATCTGTTTCCTTATATACTCATATATATAACGAAAATTATAGCGTTATATACTTAAATATATAAAGAGTTACAACGAGATATTAATATGAATGATCTTTGATCATGAAGGTAGATATGCAGTGTAGCCTATTGAATAAATGAGAAAACACTCACTCCTATTTGTTAAAATAACCTAATTATGATACAAATAATTATGTCAATATATTTTTTATTATTTATACAAAATCTGGAATAATGAAATTGTACTAAAATACTTTATATAATGATATCTATTACTTTATCCATTCCAACCGTGCTAACAACCCTGCAGTTGTGGTATAACCTACTTCTGTAAACCTCAACTTTCCTTTAGCATCATAAATGAATGTTGTAGGATAAACATCTATGTTAAACTCTGTTGACCAGGCTCCATTAACGTCATTTATGACTTTAAAACTCAGTCCATTCTCTTGCATATAGGTTTTAACTTCTTCATTACTGCCTGAATTAACTGCAATGGTTAAGACATCATACTCTTTTGATACTGTTTCTATATTGGGTGCTTCAAGTTTACAAGCTGGACAGGAAATAGCCCAAAAGTGGATGACTAACGGTTTGCCTTCCAACGCTCTAAATATACTACCATCTATCAGTTCTACTTCTATCTGAGGCAACTGGCTTGATCCAATTTTAGGAGCACGAATATAACTTATGATATTACTCACTATAAACAAAAGTACCAAGGCTATAGTGATCTCTTTGATTGTTGATTTTATCTTCCATTTGTTCATATCTTTAACCTTTTAAGTGTACGTTCAAGTTCTCCTACATAACTACCGCCATAAAGTGCAACATGCACTAAAAGTGGATATATCTGATAGAGCGGTACTTTGCTTTCATAAAAATCATCACTTAGAGGATGCATTTCCTGATAGGCATTAAAAAACGTCTCTCCAAAAGTACCAAAAAGCAGAATGAATGCCAGTTCCATCTCTTTATCCCCATAATAAATCGCGGGATCTATCAAACAAGCCCCTTCTTTCTCAAAAAGTACATTCCCACTCCAAACATCACCATGAAGTAAGGAAGGATAGATGTTACTCATATCGATACGTTTATATAAATCTCGACATAATCTTTCTAAGCGTTCTACCATCTCCTTAGATATCTTTCCTGCATCATAACAACGTCTTGCCATAGGCATGATACGCATCTGTCCAAGGAAAAGTGTCCAGTTGTATTGGGTTTGCTCATTTTTTTGGGGGAACGGACCGATGGTCGTGTCGTAATAATAGCCATACATACGACTTTCATTTGTGACAAAGTGTAATGTACTTAAAAGCTTTGCAGCTTCTAGCTCTTGTGTACATTTGGCTTGATCAATGGTTTCAATATGTTCAAGTACTAAAAAAGATTCTTTAGACATAATCACATGAGGCACACGTATCTTAGCCTCATACAGATCCTCCAGCATATGAGCTTCTATGGCCAATTTTTCTGTCTGTTCAGAAGTCTTTACTACATACCTTTGATCTTCTACACTGGCTAGGTAAATATCGCCTATCTGACCTTGCTGTAAAAAGTCTAAACGCTTTATATCTTGGCCTAAAGCTTCACTGAGTTCTTCTTGCACCTAAATGTCCAGGTCATCCCAAAATTCATCGAAGTCCAGGTTCGTCATAGCATTCTCGTCGAAGAGATTTTTCTCCATAAGCTTCTGCTGCTGAGACTCGAAGTACTCTTCCAATGCTTCTTCAAGCATTGTGTTGATGTCTTTGTTGAGTATCCCTGAAAAACTTTTGAGATTTTCTACAGTCGTTTGTTTAAGTTCTAATTTTATATGTTGTTCCATATTGATATTTTACTGTAACAAGTCTGTTTTCTTCTTTTTTC
>JBFEKK010000095.1:0-4187 GCA_041552675.1 Sulfurovum sp. | reverse complement strand
TCTGCATCACCTGCAATGAAGCCCGAACGAAGTCCTGGCGCAGATGAACGTTTAGAGATAGAGTTGATCACCAACACATTTTTAAAGCTTTCATTGCCTACTTCTATACTTGCATTAAGTAGTGATGGTAGAGGCTCACCCAAGTAAAGGTCAGCATAACACTCATCATTTAAAAGCACAAAGTCATGTTTAAGTGCGAGCTCTACCCAACGTTTTAAATCTTCCATAGACATCACAGATGCTGTAGGATTGTTCGGTGAATTGAGTATCACAAAATCCGCTCTGCTCAGTGCTTCTTCATCTGCAACTGGTTGAAAGTTATTTGTTTCATTCAAATTGAGGTAGATTACTTCAGCCCTACATGCTTTGGCAGCCCCTTCATAGATCTGATAAAAAGGGTTAGGAAAAACCATGACTGGGTTTTCTACATCATACAGTAAAAACTGAGGGAAGTTAAAAAGTACTTCTCTTGTTCCAAAAGTTGGAATGATCTGCGCATTTGTCAGGGTGAGACCAAAACGTTTTTTGTTATAGGTCAACATCCCTTCTCTCAGTTCTGTCTCTCCTGCTGTTTTTGGATACTTGTTAAGTAGTGCAGAGGCACTCTTGAGTGCCTCAAGTATAAATGTCGGTGTCTCAAACTGAGGTTCTCCTATCGTCAAGCTAAGTGCAGAATAATCACTGTTGGGTGTTACATTTTCAAGTAGTTGATTGAGTTTCTCAAAAGGGTAAGTTTCGAAGTTCATTGTTGCCCTATATTTTTAAGAGATTATAGCGTATTTGGGGTTAATAATTAAAAAGTACAAAAAGAGTATTTCTTGTTCCCATCCTCCAAAGAAAAATCTATACTATATCTCCTACTGTGGAACGAGAGAAATATTTTCTAACGATCACACTTCCCATATCGTACCAATGCAACTCTTGCAAAGATAAGTAATACGACACCAATAATTAAATAAAGTGCATTGATCATCTTGCTATAGTCTTCCAAAACAATCTTGAAAACTACCATCAACGATTCTATAGAAGAGGCAATAATAATAGAATTAAGAAATTTTGCCAAAATAGCGTTTTCTGAACTCTCTTCATGCATACCCCTTTTAAAAAGAATTTCATGTTCGATAATATGTTTTGCTAGATCGTAGATTGCAAGACCTATCGTGATGGAGATGATGGACTGAAAAACTGCATGAAGAATATCCTGATTCTCTTCACCCAAAAAGAGGCGTATAAAAACAAACCCGCCATAGAGAATCAAAAAAAGTGAAACAGCTCCGAGAAGAATTCCTCCCATACCGATAACCAACTTATTAATTTTATTGATTAATGGATTATGCTCAATAAGATTGAGTTCTTCAAGAAGTTTCAAAAGATCAAAATCAATGACTAAAAAATCATTTCCCTGTTTCTTTACAACCGTTACAGTAGGACTTCCGCTTACATGGTGTAAATAAGGATTGGTTATATAGGTACTATCATCTTTGAACTGTATTCCACTAAAGTAATAAGATTTATCATAACCCACACGCGTATCATCTGATTTTTTTTGGCTGTAAACAGGTGTAATTTGTTTGTAATCACTACTCACAGCATAAATGATTTCAGCAGCTTTTTCCGTTTCAAAAAATTGTATCAAACTTCTTTTTTCAAAATCTGATGGATTAAATGCCGTCAAGGCATCCCGTAGATAATACTGTACTCTATTTTTATTTTTAATATAAATAGTAATAATACGTTTCATAAAATTTCCTTTCAATGAGATCATTTACAAACAATATTCTATGTACATTATAACATATTATTAAATTAAATTAATAACTTTTTCTTATTATAATGACTGTTAAAATATTCACATGAACACATAGTACTTTTTATGTAAGTAGCTATTATACAAGTCTACAATGTACAGAAACAAACTTTGTGTCATATTATTGGCGATACATGCTCAATACTTTATAATGACTTAACATATTTCGTCTCTTCATAATCACATAAACTATTATACAAGAAAACTAAAACTTCGTAATAAACGCACCCTCATTGATATCTTTACGTACTTTTTTTAGGGCGTTTCTTGCATCCTTTTCATTATTATAGGCACCGATAAGTACTTTATAGTTGTCAGTATGACGTACAGTATATGGTAACCCTGAGGCTTTTATCTTTGATAAATACGCTTGGTTTGGCATGGCAGAAAATGAGCCCGCCTGCACATAATACTTGACAGAGGTCTTTTTTGCCATAGGTTTTATTGTAGGTGGCACTTTTGTTATGACATTCGTGAATAACTTTTCTGATGTAGCTTTTTTCTCTAATGTAGCTTTTTTTTGCGTCACTCTTTGAGGGTAAGATTTCAAACCAGGGTTAACCTTGCTTTTTGCCAACCACTTCATGATCTCATCTTGTAATTTTGCCCCACGGTATTTTGCCTTTGAACTGTTAATAATAATCACGACTGTATAGTATTTCCCTGCCCTGTTTTTAACATATCCGCCTATATTTTTTACTCGTTTTAGCGTACCTGTTTTCATCCATGCACGTTTCTTAACTACTGTGTTTCTAAAACGTTTTTTGATGGTACCATCCACACCTGCTATAGAGAGTGTCTCCATCCATCTTGATCCGTAGCGATCATAGGCATGGTCAAGCATTTCAGCCAAAAGTTGTGCATTCATTTTGGATGTACGGGAGAGACCACTTCCATTATCTATCTTCAATTTCCCTTTACCCAAGGCACCTCTTGAGTCCAAGATATAAGGGATCGCATCTCTTCCTTTTTTCAATGTGGCAGGCGCACCATATAGTTTTGCACCCAAAAGAAGTAACAAATGTCTTGCATAGAGATTATTGCTCTCTTTAGATGTTTCAGAAATGATCTTTTCCAATGGATCCGAATAATGGGTAAAAAGTTCTCTTGCTTCGGGAGGTATCTTACGTAACTTTAAGTCTCCTCTAACTGCTGTCCTCTCTTTTTCCAATCCATCTTTCAATGCATAATAAAATGATTTATAGGGTTTGGTAATCACTTTACAGATATTTCGTTTTCCACACCGTTTTGAGATCTTTCCTTTGAGTAATACGGTAGGAATCACTTCACTCTTGTCAATTTTCACCCTTGGCCAGGAATATTTTCCTTTACAGGGTTTATTGACATGTTCTAATTGATCAACCACTTTATAACTTTCATCCACATGTTTTTTATGAACTTTTTTTTCCTTGGGTATCACACATACAGTCACTACACGTTCGTTGAACATCATTGCATCAGGCATGGCATTATATGCACTATACAGATTTTCATCAAAACCTGAACTGTCTTTATCACTTACTTCAAAATAGCTTCGATCTATAACAATATCACCCCTGATCTCACGTATGCCTTCTGCACGTATATCAGAGACGATCTTCTCAAGGTCCTCAGCATTTAATGTCGGGTCGCCAAACCCTTTAATCAATAGATCTCCTTGAAGTACACCATTATTCAATGTCCCCGTAGTATAGAACTTCGTAGGCCAACGATAATCAAACCCAAGTTTCAATACCGAAGCATAGGTTGTTAACACTTTGATCACAGATGCGGGGGTTCTGCTCTTATAGGCATTGAGTGAAGCTATGACCTTTCCATTTTTACCGGCTTCTTTAATATACATACTGATATCATTTTTTGAGATGCCTGATTTACGTATCTCTTCGTTGATGACTTGGGGTAATGCATACAGCCATAGGGACAGTATCAAATAGACAAATAGACTTCTCAATACACTGCCTTATATGCAACGAGCAGTCGCTGCATCGCTTCTTTAAGTACTTCTTTGGATGTACCCACATTTAACCTCATAAACCCTTCACCAGCATGACCAAAGCTCTTTCCGTCATTGAGTCCAAGTTTTGCTTTATGCAAAAAGAAATCAACCAGTTGGGCATGAGACAAACCCATCCCTGTACAGTCAAGCCACATTAAAAAAGTCGCTTCTGTAGGGATGGCCTTTATAGGCAGTTGATGCTCGTTTAGAAATGTATTTACATAGGTAATGTTTGAGCGTAAATGCTCTTTTAACTGCTCTAACCATGGAGCACCTTCTTTGTAGGCACTCATCAAAGCTTCTATACCAAAAGGATTTCCATTGGTAATACCTGACCTGTCTTGTTCAACTCTATAGGCTTGACGTAATCGTGTGTCAGGGATG
>JBFEKK010000094.1:0-4214 GCA_041552675.1 Sulfurovum sp. | reverse complement strand
GCTCATAAGATCTACATTATACCCGGGGGTAAGGTCAACAAATATCACACCGATTGCCATACCAACCGCCCAGATGAGCCCGATAAAGGTATCCATACGATGACGTTTTTTCAGTGTGAGTCCTGCGATAAGCAGGGCAGCACCCACTGCAAAGAAGGATGCACCCAGAAAAATAGGTAATCCGAAATATACAGCAAGACCGATACCACCATAAGAGGTATGAGCAATACCTCCTGCTAAAAACACCATACGATTCACTACGATGAGAGACCCTATGATACCTGCAGCAAAACTTACAAGTAATCCTGCTAAAAGTGCATGCTGCATAAATTCAAACTGGAGAGCTTCTATCATTTTTTTGTTCTCCATTTTGGTGTAGGTTCCGGTTCACAAGTATCGCAGGTTTCACTACCTAGCATTTGCAGCAGCTCTATTTCGCAGAAATGTTCCTCATCACCATGGGTATGGAAAGTCCGTGTTTTGTCTGAAATGTCATGATAGGAGAGGCCTTTATTTACATGGGCAGCTTTGTTCGCATATTCTAAGATGACAGAGATATCATGGCTTACTACCAGTACAGTAATGCTTTCATTGAGTGTTTTTATCAACTCATATATCTCTTTTTGTCCTGTGATATCTATGCTTGATGTTGGCTCGTCGAGTATAAGTATTTGTGGATGTGCACATAGGGCACGAGCAATCATAACTCTTTGACGTTGCCCACCTGAGAGTGCACCTATCTTGGTTTGGGCAAAGTTTTCCATACCTACTTGAGCCAAGGCACCCATAGCACAGAGCACTTCCTCTTTACCGTAACCAAAAAGAGGTCTTTTGCCTCCCACATGCCCCATCATGACTACTTCAATGACCTTTATGGGAAAATCCGTGTTCACATTTGTGTTTTGTGGAACATAGCCTATTTGTGTAAGACTCTTCGAAGGTGCTTTACCCAATACCGAGATAGAACCTTTTTGTGGTTTAAGAATACCCAAAATGAGTTTGAGTAGGGTAGACTTACCCCCGCCATTTGGTCCAATGATGGCTAAGAAATCTTTCTCTTCAACACTCAGGTTAATGTTTTCTAAGATCATCTGCTTGTCATAAGCAAAAGAAACATTTTTGATATCTATGACAGACATTTTAGTTCTTACCTGCAATTACTTTGGCGATATTTATGAGGTTTTCAGACCAGTTCGGGGCTAAGGGACTTACCTTCACTACAGGTATCTGTAATTCTTTGGCAATGATCTTGGCTACTGTATCTGAAAACTCCGGTTGGGTAAAGATAGCTTTGACCTTCTCTTCTTTTGCCTCTTTGAGTAGGTGTATCAGTTCTTTGGGCTTAGGTTCTTTACCTTCAACCTCTACAGCTATTTGCTCTAGATTATAGGCTTGAGCAAAGTAGCCCCAAGAAGGGTGAAACACCATAAATTTTCGTGTATCTTTTAAAGAAGAAAGAATGTCAATGATCTGTCTGTCTACTTCATCAATAAAAGCCAAAAAAATATCAAGGTTTTTTTTATAGTAGTTCGTATTTTCGGGGTCTTCTTTTTTTAAAGCATTATAAATATTTTGAGCGATGATCTTTACATTAGCAGGAGCGGTCCAGACGTGTGGGTCATCACCTTCATGTTTGTGTTCAACATGGTGTCCATCATGCTCTTCATCTTCATGATTCTCTTCCATTTGCATTTTTGTGATGTTGTCTGCAAGATCAATAATCTGCATATTAGGGTTCAAGTTTTTAAATTTAGGTAGCCAAACATTTTCAAATTCCACATCGATGGCAAAGTAAAGATCTGCCTTGCCTATCTCTATCATTTGTGAAGGCTTAGGTTCATATGTATGTGGCGAATTCCCTGGTTGCACCATGAGTGATACATCCACCTTATCTCCTCCTATGGCTTTGACAAATGTCTGTTCAGGTAAGATGCTGACTACAGCGTTGATATTAGAAAATATATAGGTGGTTGATAGTAAAAATATTAGAGTGATTTTTTTCATAAAAATATTATAGCGAAAGTGTGATGATATCTCATTGTATTGTTTAGTGAAAATTTTATATAAATTAGTTATAATAGAAAATAATTCAGTTTTATTATATTAATTAAGAAAGGCCCTTTATGCTTACATTTGAAAGAAGAAATAAAAATGACTTGTCATTTCCTGAAGATGAAATTAAATTAGCACAAAAATTAATGGATAAGTTAAGAAGTACGATGGAATTTCTTTATTATCTTATGGATCGTAAAGAGGAATTGTCCTTTACTATGATCTTATTTTCATCAGATGATCTGAGGCTGGAAAACCTCATTGAAAAGTGGAAGCGTCAAACTGATATTTTGTATGAGATCGATAAAGAAAACAATATATATGTACTTCTTTGTCAGTCAACTGACAGTGAGGGTGCAGAGCAATTTGCAGAGATCCTCATGTCCAATGTACGTATGCACGGTGGTATAACTAGCTACTGTGTGGAAACAGAAATTAAAACAACAGTATACACGATACAGGAAGTTATTTTTACAATGGTAGAAAAATACATTGACATTAGACAAGAGAAAGCATTCAATAAAGTATTCTTTACCAGACTTGGAGAGATTGAATACTTATAACACTGAAATGACAGTAAGTATTTTAATGGGTATAAGGTAAAGAAGGGTCACTCATCAATGCCTTAGAGGCATGAATGGAGTAACCCTTAATCTAATTAAACGAATCGTCTTTCCAGTATTTTGTACCTTTAACCGTTGCTTGAAATGCTAGACCAGACTCGGTTAACTGATAGATAGTGATATTGTCTACAGTGATCTCCCCAGCAACTGCAGCACCTTTGTCACTGGCTTTGGCTGCTGCATCAGCTTGAGCTCCAAAGGCCCATCCATGATCTATAAAACGTTTCATAGTATTTGAATTATGGAAGACGAACACCGCCCGGAAGTCTTTAACCCCAGCACCAAGACCGAGACCCACTTCACCCATTTTCATAAATGTGTGTTTCCCTGTTCTGTTATTTTTGACCACACCATGTCCTCCACCGAAACTGGCAAGAATGATATTGATATTGACATTACTGAATACAGCATAACCCGGAGCTCGGGCGATTTGTGATCTCACATCTGGCTTTAGTCTGTAAAGATCTGAAAGTACCTTATTTTTCATAGATAGAATAGCTTGGCGCTTTTGCGATGAAGTTTGATTCTCAGGTGTAACACACCCACCAAGACTTACTGCTAAAATGATATACATGATTACTGATATTCTCTTCATCTGTGTTCTCTATTTATGATTATAAAATTTTGGTTACTGTTAAATGATATCATGATTTAGTATAAGAACAAAGTCTTCCTTTAACATAACGGTCGTATATAAAAAATATCTATACTACGGGTACTATTTCCCTTTTGTCAGGATGAAAAAGCATATCATTTTGAAGAGATCATTGACCATCTCTAATACAATACACCTAAGCCAATATCTTCAGAAAGTCTGATCTCACTCTCATTAAAAACGATAGATGTTTTCACAGGATGGGAAGCCAATAAACTCACAGCATCAAGATCAAGCATGGTAATAATATCTGCCTTGGCAGAAGCTACGTGTACACCAGCAGCTACGGAGATGGGACCTTCAAGCATGCATCCTATCATACATTTGACTCCAAATTCTTTAGAGAGGTCTGCCAATTCTAAAGCTTGTGTGATACCTGCTGTCTTGGCCAGTTTGATGTTAACATAGTCTATAGCCTCCATTTCAAGTAGTCTTCTTGCATCTTTCACGGAAAATATGGACTCATCTGCCAGAAGGGGAGTTTGGACTCTCTCTTTGATGTAGCAAAGTCCGTTGATATCATCTGCTGCAACTGGCTGTTCTATGAACTCAGCGATAATGTTTTGTTTTTCCAAAGCATGCAGGAGATCTACACTTTCTTGTGCTGTCCATCCTTGGTTTGCATCAAGTCTTAGAGTGATTTTCTCATCCAATGCATCATGTATAGCGATGATGCGTTCCACATCTTTTTTGGGGTTGTCACCTATCTTTATCTTCAGTGTATCATAGCCCAGATTTACAGCATCAAGACTGTCTGATATCATTTTTTCAATCTCACCCATGCTGATCGTAATATCAGTTTTGAAAGTTGTTTGTGTACCTCCAAGCATCTGATAAAGAGGTTGTTTGACCGACTTGGCTTTCAAATCGTAAAGTGCTATCTC
>JBFEKK010000093.1:0-4269 GCA_041552675.1 Sulfurovum sp. | reverse complement strand
TGACCATTGCACTGCGGTCTTGGTCTTTAGTTATATCTATCATGGAAGCAGGTTGTGGAGCAAAGCCACTTTCATGTAGAAACTCATAAAGGGTATAGATTCCCGGACCAGATACTATACGTTCATAACTGACATGTTCAGGATAGCGATTACGCATCCATTTTAAGAGTGCATCCTGTTGTTCTGTTGTAGGTGCAAAGTCACTATGACCTCCTTCCGAACCTATGGGATGGTAGTTTATACCATCATAATAGAGCATCGCTTCTCCCAGTCCTGTTCCTGCAGCAATCACAGCTCGATTTCCATCCATGTCACGACCTTTGGGATTGAGGTCGATAAATTCATCTTCGGCTAGATACAACATACCGTAGGCTGTTGCTTCAAGATCATTGAGTAAACAAACCTTATTGGTATCTAGGTATTCTTGTAGTTCAGAGCTTGTAATCTCCCAAGGTAAGTTTGTGGTACGGCAACGTTCCTCCATTATTGGTCCTGCTATGCCAAAACATGCTGCATCGATCGATGGCATGGATGTTTCTTTCCCAAAAGCTATGATAACCTCATTTAAATTGGAAAATTCACGACTGGAGAATTGCTTTTTTACCTGCATCATCAAAGTATCTCCTACTAATTCAAAGAGTGCTAAACTTGTTTTAGTAGCGCCTATGTCACCTGCTAATATCATACTCTTATCCTTTATAATATAATCTCTCATACTAAGCTTAACAATGTGAATCAAGAGAAGCTTTCAAGGTCTTATGATCCATGTGAATTTCTATACGTAATTCTTTAGGTATTGATGGTGATATTATTCATCATCATATCTTCTTTTTTTGATGCCGTACATCTTCATATAATACTCATCAGCCATACGGCCAGAGTCAAATGCAGGTACAATATCTGTCATTGCATTCTTCATCATTTGTATCCATGTATCAGGCTTCTCATAATACATAGGGATGATTTTGTTTTCAAGAATGTCCATCATATTTTTATTATCTTCATAATCTTGTTCTTCACTGGATTTCGTATGATCGGTCAGTGGAATTGTAAAAGCGTTTTGCCCATGTTTTGCAAACTCAGGATGCCAACCATCATCGGTTGAAAAGTGGATCGAACCGTTCATAGATGCTGTCATACCGCTTGTACCACTAGCTTCCCTTGAAACACGTGGCGTGTTCAGCCATAGATCACTTCCTTTTTTCAGGATGTGTGAAAGTTCCAGTTCATAACCGATAAGAACCGCCATATTTTTTATACTTTGGCTGATATATATCAGTTCATTGAAGGTATTAACTGCATTGGTATCAAAGGGATAGGGCTTGCCTGCCCAGATGATCTGAACTGGATGTTCTGTATTCTCCAACATCTTTTTAAAACGATCAAAGTCCAGTTTGATAAGTCCAGGCCGTTTATATTCAGCAAAACGTCTCGCCCAGACAATGGTCAATATATCGGGATTAAACATCTTACCTGTTTGGTCCGCTACTTCATTGAAAAGCATTCGTTTAAGATGTTTTTTTCGTGCGACAAGTGCATAGTTTTCATCTTCATCGAACGCTGAAAGCATTCCTTTATCCATCCAAAAACGTTTGTTTTGTGCGTTGGTAATGTAGATAATCTCAGACCGTCCTTCACACTCTTTCCACATACGATTGGCAACTTCACCATGAATCTTGGATACAGCATTGGTCAGTTTAACTGCACGTAAAGCACCCACAGTCAAATTGAACCGATCTCCCTGTGTCATTGTAATTTGACGTACTGTCTCAAGGTTCAGTCCACTGAAAAAACCGAACTTATGCAAAAGATTGATATCGTGTTCTTCATTCCCTGCATCCTCAGGGGTATGTGTCGTAAAGACGGTATGTTCTTTTACTCTTTTCATATCTCCAAATCTTCTATATAGTTCATAAACTAAAGGTAATGCATGGCCCTCGTTCATATGGTAGACATCGACCTTCTGTTTTAAGGATTCAAGTACCCTAACCCCACCTATACCTAAAACGATCTCTTGGGATATACGTGTCTCTTCATTTGCATCATAAAGCTTATGTGTGATCGTTCTTGCTAAAAAATCATTTTCAGGGATATCGGTTGTTAAAAGAAGTAAAGGAGCCGAATTGAAAATATTGGGTGGTAGATAAAATGCTTTGATATGAACATCTTGAGAGCCTATTTTGACGATGGCCTGAATCCCAAGATCTTCAAGAAAATAGTAATGCTTTCGAATAAATTCAGGTTGCAAGCTGCCATCTTCGTGTCTGTTCTGATCATAATAACCAAAACTCCACAAGATACCGATACCTACAACATTTTGCTTCAGATCATACACACTTCTCATATGTGAACCCGCTAAAAAGCCAAGTCCTCCGGAGTAGATCTTAAGTGCTTGGTGAATAGCGAATTCCATAGAGAAATATGCGACAGCTGTTTCATATTTGGGATCAAATTTGTAATCATGCAAAATCATGATCTAATACCAATGAATATACACATCATAATATTTGTAACGATAATTTCCATTCTGCCCATTCCAGTTATAGTTGCTTCTATTTCCATGAAAATCCTTTTCCATATTATCATACAGAATAACATAATTTAATATAAAATAATTAAATTATTGCTTTATTTTTAATCAATATCGTAATATATAATATTTTTTAAATGCTAAAATGTCATAATCTATTAATGTTTTTTAAAAGGTAAATCATGAGTCTTCATCCAAATGCCGGAAAACGGGCACCAAAATCAATCCTTATTAATGTTCCTGAGCTTATCAGCAGCTATTATACAAAGAAACCGGATATACAGAAAAATGCACAACGTATAAGCTTTGGTACGTCTGGACATCGAGGTTCTTCACTACACAAAAGTTTTAATGAGATGCATATTCTTGCTGTTACCCAGGCTGTTTGTGATTATCGTAAGGAAGCAGGCATTGATGGCATATTATTTATGGGTATGGATACGCATGCTCTCTCTTATCCGGCACAAATATCTGCTATTCAGGTTCTAGCAGCCAATGGTGTTGATCTTCGTATAGCCAAAGATTTTTCTTATACGCCTACACCGGTAATATCGCATGCCATTTTGACGCATAACACTGATACGAATGTACTTTGTGACGGTATCATTATTACGCCGTCACATAACCCGCCAGCTGATGGAGGATTTAAATACAACCCGCCGCATGGTGGACCGGCTGACAGCGATGTAACTGACTGGATTGAAGCACGTGCAAATGTCCTTATGGAAAATGCTTTGCGCGATGTCAAAAAACTTTCCCTTGAAGCTGCACTGAAAACCGTCAATGTTAAAGAATATGATTATATAACACCTTATGTCGATGACCTTGAAAATGTGATCGACATGGATGCTATTGCCAAATCAGGTATTTTTATTGGTGCAGATGCTATGGGTGGATCTGGTATGGCATACTATTCTGCAATTAAAGAGCGTTATGGACTCAATATGGAAGTATTGCACAATACGCTTGATTCTACTTTTTCGTTTATGCACTGTGACAAGGATGGTAAGATTCGTATGGACTGCTCCTCTCCTTATGCTATGGCTGGACTTGTGTCATTAAAAGAAAAGTATGATATCGCTTTTGGAAATGATACGGATTTTGATCGTCACGGTATTGTTACTAAGAGCATGGGCCTGATGAACCCCAACCATTATCTTAGTGTTGCTGTACATTATTTGGTACAAAACCGTCCTCAATGGAACAGTGAAGCTGGTATTGGTAAAACACTGGTCAGCAGTTCTCTAATCGATCGTGTTGCAGCTGATTTAAACAAAAAAGTGATCGAAGTGCCGGTTGGATTTAAATGGTTCGTTGATGGTCTTGTTGATGGCAGTATCATATTTGGTGGTGAAGAGAGTGCAGGAGCCAGTTTTTTACGTAAAGACGGTACGGTTTGGAGTACAGATAAGGATGGTATGATCATGACCCTTCTTGCCGCTGAAATATTAGCAGTCACAGGGAAAGATCCTGGAGAGCACTACCAAGTATTAACTGAAAAATTTGGTGCCCCGATCTATGCTCGTATTGATGCTCCAGCAGATAGAGAGCAGAGAAATATCCTTAAAAAACTTTCTCCAGAAGATGTAAAGGAAAATATGTTGGCAGGTGAGCCTATTGAAGCTGTTTTGACCAATGCACCCGGGAATGGTGCCGCTATCGGTGGACTGAAAGTCGTAACAAAGAATGGGTGGTTTGCACTCCGTCCATCTGGGACAGAACCTATCTATAAAATCTAT
>JBFEKK010000092.1:0-4278 GCA_041552675.1 Sulfurovum sp. | reverse complement strand
GCTTTTTTATGTCAGGCGTAATAGGTGAGATACTTGAACGATATTCAGCCCATATAGTTGAAGTCAATACAAAGATGAGAGTTATTATTTTAATCATGATATTATTATAACACAGCCTGTGATTTACCTTCGGTTTGTACCAGTATGGTATATTAAAATAAAAATAACTATTTTAAGGATAGAACACAATGGAACAATTTAAAACCTATGCCCTAATGACGGGGCTTACCCTACTATTTATCTGGTTTGGAGGGATGATAGCGGGACAGACCGGGATGATCATCGCTTTCCTTGTTGCAGCGGGTATGAACTTTTACGCCTATTACTATAGTGATACACAGGTGCTAAAACATTACCATGCCATACCTGTGAACCAAAATAATGCAGCCGGACTCTATAGGATCGTAGAAAGGCTCACACATCGTGCCAATCTGCCGATGCCTGCACTCTACATCATCCCTGAAGAGCAGCCCAATGCCTTTGCAACAGGCAGAGACTATGAGCATGCTGCAGTGGCTGTTACCGAAGGGCTTTTACATATGTTGACAGAGGAAGAAGTTGAAGCCGTTGTTGCCCATGAACTTAGTCATATCAAACACTACGATATGCTTATAGGAACCGTTGCAGCAACCATCGCCGGAGCCATAGCTATGTTGGCACAGTTTGGTATGTTTTTTGGAGGAGATCGTGACAGACCTACGAACCCTTTTGTGATGATCGCATTGATGATCATCATGCCGCTTGCTGCGACAGTGATACAGATGACAGTAAGCCGTAACCGTGAATTTATGGCTGATGAAGGAGCCGCAAGAATGACAGGGCATCCTGAATGGCTACAGAGCGCTTTGGCTAAACTGGATAACTATGCCAGAGGCACTATGATGCACGATGCAGACCCGCAAACAGCCCATATGTTCATCATCAATCCTTTTACAGGTAAAGATATGTCACTCAAACAACTCTTTAGTACACACCCAAGTACGGAACAAAGAATAGAGAGACTTGAAGCGTTAAAGTAATATAATTACCTTTGATCAAGAGAACAAACTGTTTACTTTATATACCATTTAAGAGAGCCTTTAACTATGTCCCCATTTGCCATACAACTTATCAACGGATGTCTCATTTCAGATATCGAACAAGAAAACCAAAACAGTTTTCAGGCACTACAGCAATTGGGTGCCATCGAAGAAGTAGACGGACTTTGGAAACTGAAATCCATCTATCGTGTAGGTAGACTCTACATAGGTAACGACGGTAAAGGGTATGTGGAGGCAGAGTTCAAAGAACAAAAAGACCTGCTTATAGAACCTGATGACCTTAGGGGTGCGAAACATGGAGATGTGGTTGTTGCTAAACGTATCATCGCCAGACGTGGACGTGCCAGTGGTAAAGTACAACTGGTTATAGAAAAAGCCTATCTTTTCACTATCGCTTATACCCATAGGGACGAATCGGGTAATTTTCTTATCCTTAACATCCGTACTGGAGAACCTACCCATGCTGTGATGGAAGGTATGGACCTTAAAGCTTTTAAACTGGGAACCGTGTTGAAAGTAGATGTCGATACAGATAAAGTACTTGAAGTCATGGGAACCCTGGATGACCCTAAGGTCGATGAGAAGATCTCACTTGCACTCTATGAACGTGAAGATGAATTTCCTCCAGAGTGTGTCACAGATGCGCTGAAAGTTGAAGTGGAAGTCACCAAAGCAGAACATCCTGACCGTGTGGATCTTACACATCTTGATTTCTGTACAATTGACCCTGTGACTGCAAAAGATTTTGATGATGCCATTTATTTTGATATGGAAACGTATACACTTTATGTTGCCATCGCCGATGTCAGTCACTATGTGCCTTTCTTTACCAATATAGACAAAGAGGCAAAAAAAAGAGGGTTCACCACATACCTGCCACATAAATCTTTTCCTATGCTCCCTCGTGAACTCAGTGAAAATATCTGTTCACTCAAACCTAAAGTAGACAGACTTGCCTTTGTATCGAAGATAGCTTTGGACAGGGCTACCCTAAAACCCCTCAAAGAAGAATTCTTTGAAGCGATCATCTACTCAAAACACCGTTTTAATTATGACAACATTGATGAGATATTGGAAAATGGGACGGCGGGAGTCACTGATACGGTAGCCCAGATCCTTACATGGTTGCTTCCTTTACAGAAAATAACGGTCAGATTGCGTAATGAACGGCTCAAGCATGGCTTTGACTTTAGATCTGAAGAGACCAAGCTCACGATCGATGCAGCACATTTACTGGTAAGTACAGAGATAGAAACGGGGACTCCGTCACACTCTCTCATAGAAGAGTGTATGCTCCTGGCCAACCAAGCTGCAGCGAAACGTTTTACCGGTGAAGGTGACAGTATCTTCCGTATACACGAACCTCCGCAACTTCTAAAAATAGAAGATTTACTGAGTGAACTGGCATCTATCGGTCTTTATGTTGAAGAGTATGAAGACTCACCTTCGCTTATACGTGCTATCCAAAAGGAAGCAGCAAAAATGGGTCTTTCCTCCGAA
Source organism: Sulfurovum sp. (assembly GCA_041552675.1). Taxonomy (GTDB): domain Bacteria; phylum Campylobacterota; class Campylobacteria; order Campylobacterales; family Sulfurovaceae; genus Sulfurovum. The sequence goes on along the minus strand of JBFEKK010000092.1, from coordinate 1,738 downwards.
GTGGATGCTATGATCATCAAATCTTTGAAACGAGCAAGCTATTCAGCTCAAAATATAGGACATTTTGGACTTGGATTTAGCCACTACAGCCACTTCACATCACCCATACGTAGATACTCTGACCTCATACTACACCGTCTTATCAAGACACAACTGCGTGAAGAGCCGGAAGAGGCGAGTTATCTGTTGCGAAACATTGAACCGCTCTGTGCACGTGTCAGCGAACTTGAAAGAGAAGCGACCAAGGCAGAATGGGATTTTAGAGACCGTAAATTTGCACGTTGGGCAGCCACACACTTAGGTGATATCTTCGAAGCAGAAATCGTCGAAGTAGAAGAGACTGCTAAAGCTGTACTCCTAGGTGAGATCAAAGGTGTTACGGTACATCTTAGAAGTGACAATGTGATGCTTTTTGATAGAGTAAGAGTCAAAATCAATGAAGTCAATATACCACAAGCCATCATCATGGTCGAATTCGTTGAAAAATTGAGTAAAGATGATATGGAGTTAGCCTAATGTACCAAAGAGAATTTGACCAGAAACTAAAGCAGGCTTTCCCCAAAGCTGTATTGTTTTATGGTGAAAATAACTATCTCGTAGACCATTACATCGATACCTATATCAAAAAAACTGATGCGAAAGAGAGTATGCTGAGCCTCTATCACGATGAATGGGACTTTGAACAGGCTAAGAATTTTCTTTCCCAGACTTCTCTGTTTGGCGGTACAAATCTTGTAGTGGTCAAACACGATAAAAAAATACCCAAAAAAGAACTCGATATTCTCATAGAACTTGCCAATAAAAGTGAGGATAACTACTTCCTTTACGGTTATGCAGGTGCCCCCAAAGATGCAAAGAGTATGCAGTCGGCCTTCAGTGAGAAAAAAGGTGGGGTATGGGTTCGATTTTTTGAGCCTAACATTCGTGATGGTATAGCGATGCTGCAACAAAAAGCACAGCAGATACAGCTTGACATCGACCACTATGCGCTGCAGCATCTTATGCTCATACTCAATAACAACCTGGCACTCTGTGCCAATGAACTGAATAAACTTGCCATACTGGGTATGAAAGTGACAAGTAAAGATATCGATAAACTTGTCTACTCGACTGCACCTCTGGCAACAGAACAGTTACTCATAGACCTTTTTAACAAAAAGCCTATCACGGCAACCATTACCAAACTGCTTGAACTGGGAGAAGATGAAGCATCACTGCTTCGCTCCACGCAATATTTTGTCAATCAGATCTTTCTCTTTCATGCCTATATCAAACTCCATGGTCATGTAGATTCAGCCGCAATACTGGGCTATAAACTACCCAAACAGATAGAAGAACAAAAAGCACAGTTGGCTTTACGTGTAAAATCAGCGGTATTGCTTAAAATATTTGAACATTTACTGGAGAGTGAGATACTCATCAAAAAAGCACCGGCTACGCAAAAAGAGGTATTGGTTTACAGTATGCTGATCAAACTGCAGGGATATTTATAATCTTAAAAAGTTGAATAGGTTAAGATCTTTAATGATCTGCACCCCATCTTTCAAAGATGAGTGCAAAATATCGAAAAGGTCGACAACTATGAGAAGAGTTCTCTCATGACACCGCCAAACCACTCTCTAGTAGCTTTTGCGGTACCTTTAGATCTGAATTTACCACCACCATCTTTTGGCTTAGGTACATTTCCTGTGCCTTTCAGTTTACCACTTGGATCTGCAGAGAATGTATGTGTCACCAT
>JBFEKK010000091.1:0-4348 GCA_041552675.1 Sulfurovum sp. | reverse complement strand
ATCTTTATCATCTGATCATAATCTAAAGTAGGTTCTCTCCAGTGCTTCAGAGAACGTAGGGTGTGCCATAATGGTCTGCTGGGCCATGGAAGCAGTCATTCTCCCTGCGAGTGCCATAGCCACAGGTGAGATAAGCTCTTCCGCATTGGGTGCAAAGATCTCTGCACCCATAATAAGCCCTGACTCATCTGCATATACGATAAGTACACCGTTCCCAGCCTGATGAAATGCAGCACCCTTAAATTGACTTAGCATGACGGTACTCTCTTTAAATACCATACCGTTTTCTTTCAGTGTCTGTTTGTTTTGTCCCACTGTTGCATAACTCATAGGTAAAGTATGTATAAACCTTACGACATGAGCAAGGTTCAGTTTGTCAGGGTTTTTGCCCATTATTTGCATCGTGACGTTCAAAACCTGTGCTCTTGCAGCATGAGCCAGTTGTACTTTTCCGTTACAGTCACCGATAGCAAAATGTTTTTCCACAGTCGTCTGAAAAAAGTCATCTGTTTCTATGCCCCTCTTTACAACGATATCATCTGTTGCGATCACATCAGTATTTGGCTGACGTCCAGTTGCAACAAGCATTTGCTCATAATCGCCCGATGAACCGTTCTCAAAAGTGATATGCACCCCTTTATTTGTATCTTCGGCTTTGAAGATGGCATGATCTTTCAAATAGGTGATCCCCTGCTTTTCAAGCTCTTTGACCATGGCATTTTGTATCAGTGGATGTGCATGGGCCAAAAGCCTATCATTACGGGATATAAGTGTTACTTCTACGCCTGCAGAGGCAAAAAAACTTGCCATCTCCAAACCGATGGCACCATCTCCATAGATGGCTATATTTTGAGGCAGTTTCTGCAGATCAAGCAGCTCATCACTGGTAATGATCCCCTTACCATCATAGCTGATGCCTTCTGGGATAAAAGGGATAGACCCTGTCCCTATGACAATGTACTCAGCCTCATAGACTTTTCCATTTACCTCAACTTTGTGCGGTGCTATGACCTTTCCTTTACCTTCGATGAGTTCAACTTGTTCACATTGTGCTCTTATCGATTTGGATGCACTGGCAATGAGTTCAGCTTTTTGGGCTGTCAGTATCGGCATATTAAGTACTATTTCCCCTGTAAACACACTCTCTTTAGTTTGACGGATTGTATTGGCATGATGCAAAAACATTTTAGAAGGGATACACCCTGCATGCAGACAAGTACCACCCAAATGATCCAGTGAAGTTTCAACGAGAGCCACTTTAAGCCCCTGTTTCGCAGCCACAATCGCTCCTGCATAGTTCAGCCCTCCACCGATATAGATAATGTCGTACATGTAAACTCCTAAAATGATATTCATATATGATTATACTCTCAAAGTTATTATAGAAGTAAACTCCACCTCTTGGGTTCAACATATATGCTATAATTTACAAAAAGGTTATACCTTGATGAAATCATTCATACTCCTTTTCTTTATATGTGTCTCTTTGTGGTCTGCTGATATAGATACAAGGCTCTATGAGGGTAATAATACAATAAGCTATCATGAAGAAATTGCAAAGCGTATTGAGACTGAACAAAAATCAGATCAGAACAAAACGAAAGAAGATACAGAACGAATCGCTACAGAGCGTATGGTCTTAGGAAAACTTACACATATGCTCTCCTTTGCCTTGAAGGTAGATCCTATGCCTGATTCACTTCTGCCTGATGATAAAAATATAAGTACTGAGAACTATCTTTCGTATCTCAATGCACTTACCGATACGTACGCAAAAATCGATACGTTGAAAAAAGAACAATCTGCTATGCAATCTAAACGGCATTATTTGAAAAAAAGTATCAATGACATTACCGTTGAAGATAAAAAAAACCTGCTGCTTTACCAATTGCAATACGCATTTTATAAACTTAAAGGAAACAATCAAGCACAAACTATAAAAGCATATGAGACTTTATTAAACAAAGGAGAAGAGCGCTTCAAACAAAAACTGAAACAAGTCACCTTTAATATTCCGGTTCTCGAAAAAAAACTTACTGAGATAAACACAAAATTTTCTCCTATAGAACAAGAAGCCGTTGCACTCAAGCTAGCTAAAGAACGTGAACTGATAGTTCGTGAAACTATTTCAGATACTTTAAGTAAAAAATTTCTTGCCAACGATATGGATATGATGAGTCTCATCACTACAAAGATCGATCAAACCCTCATGCTTTCTCTCGCTTATCTGCAAAAAAAAGAGACCCAAAAAGCGCTCGACCTTTTCAATACCGATACAGAAGACTTGCAAACACTCACGCCAGATCTCATCAATCACTATACATACAAGCGCACTATTCTCAAGACAGTGTTCATAGAGGTGGCAGGCAATGTGGCACTGGCACTCTCAAATGTAGAACAGAGTGCTGAAAGTATTTATGATTTTGCCTATAGCAAACTCACGGAAGCCCTTTTTGTATTTAATGAAAAGGGTATTTCAATTCTTGATATCCTCAAAGTAATTTTGATCATTATTTTTGGATTTATGATTGCTGCATTTTACAAACGAAAGATCATAAATCTCGCTACTCAACGAGAAAAAATTTCAATTTCTTCAGCAAAAGCCATTTCCAATGCCGGCTACTATATTCTTGTATTTATCACTTTACTTTTTGCACTTAAAAGTATCGGATTAGATCTTTCCAATCTGGGACTGGTTGCAGGAGCACTATCAATCGGTATCGGTTTTGGTCTGCAGACGGTTGTCTCTAACCTCGCTGCAGGTATTATCTTAATGTTTGAAAGAACTGTCCGTTTGGGAGATTATATAGAAATATCAGATACCATCCGAGGTACGGTCAGTGATATGAAAATGCGTTCAACCACCGTCACAACCAATGACAACATTGATGTAGTCATTCCAAACTCTTCTTTTATCCAAAACAATGTCATCAACTGGACGTTGGAAAATGATATCAGACGTATACATATCCCTTTCTCTGTTGCGTATGGAACAAGCAATGATAAAGTGGAAAAAGTGATTCTCGAAGAGCTGAGAAACAGTACTATTAATTATGTGAAAAAAAATGCCAAATATCCTACGGTAATCTGGATGACCGCTATGGGGTCAAGTTCAGTAGATTATGAACTCATTGTCTGGGTCAGAGGACAATCAACCCTGAAACCTATGGGGACCAAATCAGATTTTTTAAAATTCATTTATGCTACGCTCAACAAACACCATATTGAGATACCTTTCCCTCAATTGGATCTGCATGTCAAACAAAACGAATCCAAAAAAGAAGAGATGGAGCCAAAAACACTCTAAGACTCTCTACCTGGTTGGATCTTGTTTACCACGGCATACAATGACGGCAGGTAGACGAGGTTCAGGACTGTACCCCAAATCAAACCAAATCCAATCGAAATAGCAATAGGCTGGAGGATCACTGCCTGTCCTGTTGCATAAAAGATAAGGGTAAAAAGTCCAAGGAAAGTGGTGATCGAAGTGATCAAAATAGGACGGAGTCTTAACTTCGCCCTTTCATAGAATGTATCTGCGTTATGCGTACCATGGAGAAAATCAAGCATAATGATACCATCATTGATCACAACCCCGGCGAGCCCCAACATACCTATGACCGAAGGCATTGAAAGGTTGATCCCGATCAGCATATGCCCCAGTAATGCACCTAATAAACTAAATGGTATGACAGACATGACCATCAATGCATAACGAATTTTCGGAAAGATAAAAAGGAGTGTGATCAAAATTAAAAAAACTGCGATGATCAAAGAACGTATCATATCATTTTTAAATTGCTGATTTTTTTCCTGTTCTCCTAAAAGACTTACATCAATGCCATCATCCTGAATCGTATTTAGCAAAGGCTTGATCTTCTTAAGCACATCCACAGCCGTTGTCTTTTTCTTATCTATATTGGCAAAGACCGATTTAACTGTATAACCATCCCTTTTTTCAATTTTTTCATATGCTCTTATCTTTTCGATATCCACTACATCGGTCAATTTTACAACGCTTCCAGAAGGTGTAGGGATCATAAAATTCATTAAGGTCTTTTCATAATCTTTAACTATGGATTTGGTTCTGATCTCCATCACACCGTTCTGACCAAAGGTCATCGCTTTACGGCTATCAAGAAAATAACCAGAAAGGGTCTGTGCTATTCCCACTTCACTCATTCCCAGTTGTTCACCATATGCATTGATACGTAACTTGTACTCCATCTTTCCAAGCTGTGCATTGTTACCTACATCTTTAACATACGGAATGACTGAAAGATTTTCTTCAATCCTCTTCATTGCGTCTACTATCTTTTCACCGTCTTTACCTGAAAGATTGATCTGT
>JBFEKK010000090.1:0-4371 GCA_041552675.1 Sulfurovum sp. | reverse complement strand
TTTGTCATCTGTTACCTTTTTTTAGTTTATTGTATCTAAAGTCCTTTACACATAAAGTACAGCCTAAATAGAGTAAGATGTCAAATATAAATAATTAAGGCAAGTTATATGTATCATCAAAACTATAAAATATTTTTTATCTCTATACTACTACTGTTCTCAAGTACATTTCTTTATGCTGGGGATAGTATATTTGTACAAAGTACAGTAAGTATTATTTTGGGTGCATTTGTAGCAGGGATATTACTGACCTTCACACCTTGCGTTTTACCAATGGTACCTATCGTCTCAAGTGTCATTGCGGGTCAGGGAGAAAATATAACCAAGACAAAAGCGGTGATACTCTCTATTTCTTATGTAATGGGTACGGCGGTAACTTACGCCCTTATGGGGGCATTGGCAGGAGCGACAGGTGAACAGTTACAGTCTTATTTTCAAAATATTTGGGCTATTGGTGCGATGAGTATCGTATTTGTTGTCATGGCCTTGTCAATGTTCGGACTTTTTACGATACAGCTTCCCTCATTTATACAGTCTAAACTGAATGAAGAGTCTCAAGGTCTTAAAGGTGGAAAAATAAGTATGGTCTTCATGCTTGGGATGATCTCAGCATTGATCTTGGGAGCTTGTGTCTCACCTATACTGATCTCATTTTTATCTGTAGCTATCTCTGCAAGTGATCCTGTACTTGGTGCCTTAACGATGTTCTTTTTGGCTTTAGGGATGGGAGTACCGCTTATTTTACTAGGTTTTGGTGCCGGATATTTACTTCCTAAAGCCGGGGGATGGATGAATAAGGTGAAGTATTTTTTCGGGGTATTGCTTCTTGGTGTTGCCATAGAGATATTTTCCACTTTGGAACTTGTAAATACACTGTTACTTTGGGGCGTATATGCAGTGGGTGTCGGTATCTATCTTGGTGCGACACAAGTACTTGATGGTGAGAGTAACGGGTGGCAAAAACTTCAAAAAGCATTTGCTACGGTGTTACTCATATGGGGTACCATACTTATGGTAGGTGCAGGATATGGTGAACAAGATATCTATCATCCTCTTCCTAAAGCTTCTGTTACTTATGTGAAGGATGGTAAGGTCAAACTCTCTGGTGTAATGCCTTTTGAAGAGATAGCCAATATTACAGCCTATGATATTAAACGACGACAAGCGATGGATGAAAATAAAACGATGATTATCTTTTTTCATACAGATACTTGCCCCGTCTGCAAGCACTTGCGTGATACCACTTTTAAAGACCCAAGAGTGCAAGAGAAACTTAAAAAAGAGTATGTGGCCGTGAGTGTCAACATGAGCGACAAGACAGACAAAAAAATAGAAGAGATCAAACAAATGTTCCAAGTCTTTGGACCTCCAGGTTTTGTGTTTATAGGATCAGATGGCAAAGAGTTAAAAGATTCAAAGTTTTATGGATATCAAGAACCTGAAGAATTTTATGATACATTAGATTTGATAGCAGAGTAAAAAGGCTTTAAAAAAGTCAAACTTACATCTATCTTTTCAAAATATTTGAAAAGATAAGCATCGTTGCCAAGTGACTGTGTATTTTAGTTATAATTTTTAAGATAAGAACAAAGGATAGATCATGATGGATGAATCATTAAATGTTTTGGGTGAGCCCCTGGAGCCTTGCAGTTTGAAACCTCTCACCGGGTTTCATAGAGATGGATATTGTAATACAGGTGATCATAATCCCGCGGTACATGCTGTTTGTATTTATGCGACAGAGGAATTTTTGGAATACTCTAAAAAAGTAGGCAATGATCTTTCTACACCTATACCAGAGTACAATTTTGCAGGGGTAAAACCTGGACAAAGTTGGTGTCTTGGCGGTCATAGTTTTGTCAAAGCACATTTAGATGGTAAGGCACCACATATCTTTATTCATGCAACACATAAAAAAATGCTTGAATTGATCGATCTGGAAATTTTGAAACAATATGCTATAGATCTATAGTGTTCTACCACATAAACATTTTATGATAATGGATTTGGAAAGAAATGATACCTATCTCGTACGCTTTTTCCCTCGGTGAGAAGAATGACTTTCTGTTTAAAACAAGAGAAGTAAGCGTACGATCTTTAAAAGTGACATTTACATAGTGCAAACACAGAGTAGGGAGACTAAATAATAGCCTTCCTGAAGGAAGTGTTGCCAGAAATGATTTCGTAGCACTCTGTGTGCAAAACGTGATAAGTACGTTGGTCTATGCGTGTCACCTGGATTTCCAGATTTTCACTTAGTCGTCGCATCTCTGCGATGCCTCCGTAACTCTTACCAAGTTTGAGACATGAAGACCCATTACCTATCTCCTAAACTCTAGGAATATTGTCACTGATTTATAATAACAAATTTGTGTGTACTGTATGTGTAGTATTGATAGATTTAAAATCCTATTTCTCTTTTCGTCCTTCGAGTGATGTTTCACTCAGCGAAAGAGCCAACTTTTTCAAACCTTTAAAGTCAGTTTTGCCCGTACCCAACTTTGGCAGTGCATCAACTTTATAATATGTACTCGGTATAAAAAGAGGATTTAACCCTAAAGATTTTATTTTTTCTTTGAGCGTTTCTACTTCACTCTCTCCTTCAAGCAGCAGTACAAGCATTTCACCTTTCTTATTGTCCGGTATAGCTGTAATAGCGATTTGATCTTCTTCTGACAGTATTTTGCTTATCTCACTTTCTACTAGACCTAAACTGACCATCTCCCCTGCTATTTTGGCAAAGCGGCTGTAGCGGTCTATAATGGTCAGAAAACCGTCTTCATCCAAGTATCCCTTATCTCCACTGATGTACCATCTGATACCGTCTATCTCTTTGATGACAGAAGCTGTATTTTCGGGATCTCCTATATACCCTTTCATGATCTGTGTACCACCTATGAGTATCATGCCTTCTTCACCAGTTTCAAGGGTCTTAAAGCTTTCAGGATCTACGATACGAAATGCAGAACCAGGCAGCGGCAGACCAACAGTGCCTATCTTTTGACCTATTTGCGGTTTCCATGAGTCTAGCATGAGTACATCGGGTATATTGCAGGAAGCTACAGGGGTGGTCTCTGTTGCACCATAACCTTCATAGATATCATGGCCAAATTTCTTTTTAAACGCATCGCGTACCTCCATAGGGAGTTTTTCTGCACCGGCTACCACCATACGTAAGTGTCTGAACATCAAAGGGGTAAGTTTACGGTTTCTAGTGTAGAGTCTAAGGAACGTTCCTGTAGCAAAGAGTATGGTCGTTTCATATTTTGCAGCCATTTTTCCTATACCGAAACCATCTGTAGGGTCTGGATGGGAGGCAATAGGGATACCTTCAATAAGCGGAAGCAGAGTTGTAACTGTTAATCCGAACGAATGAAAAATAGGTAAGGTTCCCAACATCACATCTTTATCTGTTGGATTGAGCAGGGTAGTGGTCTGTTTAATGTTCCCCATCAAGTTTTTATGGCTTAACTCTATACCTTTTGGTGTACCTTCACTACCACTCGAAAAGAGTATCGCTGCTGTGTCATCTGTGTTGATGCCTTTGATAAATAACAGACTCAGTAACCATACCGGCGATACTTTTACCAACATAAGGGTAAAGAGTCCTTTGACTTTACTCATAGTTTCTTTGAGTTCTTCAATATAGATAACTTCAACATTTTTTAGTACATGTGTCATGTCAAAACCCTTGGATTTGAGTTTTGTGATAAATTGTTTTGAAGCAACAACCTTAGTGATATCTGCTACCTTGAATGCATGTAAAAGGCTCTCTTCTCCACTCGAATAGTTCAGGTTAACGATGGTTTTTCCAAGTGTAAGCAGAGCCATGTTGCATAGAGAGCCCGCAGTTGAGGTCGGTAAAAGAATACCTATGTTTTGATTCTCTCTGATTTTTGGTTTGAGTGTGGCTGCCACCATCAATGTAGCGGTGATAAATCGATGACCAGTCAGCTCTGCACCGGTTGAGTCAGCGATACAAAGTCTCTTACCTACATTTTTAGCTGAGCGTATCCATGCTTTTTGAAGAGATGGTAAAGATTCAGCATAATGCTTCCAGCTTTGTACAGAGAGATCAAACACAGATTTCTTGACTTGTGAAGCAGTGGAATGAATATCGATTGCTTCTGAGAAACTTACAGTGATGTCTTTATTTTTATTGCGTTTCATTTTTTTAGATGCGTAAGAGAACTGATCTTCCCAAAGCCCTCTAAGATAAAAAGGTATGATCACGGCATTTTCTACTTCTTTTGTTGCCCTTTCAAAACCTCTTTGAAATGTACTTAAATGTCCGTTACGTGAGAGGTGACCTTCTGGAAAAAGTGCCACTGTTTCACCACGGTTGAGTGCTTCAGTCACTTTGTTCAATGC
>JBFEKK010000089.1:0-4439 GCA_041552675.1 Sulfurovum sp. | reverse complement strand
TTGTGATACTTCTTGATCATCTACAGATACATCTTCTTTTTTAGCCAGTGCATCTACGATAAATGTCGCTTTTACACTTGCTACTGCATCTGCTCTTACTTCTTCACGAAGTGCTTCAATTTTCTCAGGATTATCTTTAAATGAGTTAAGCTCCTCTTCACTCATTTCTCTTGCTTTTGCATTGATCTTTGCATCGATCTCTTGCTCAACAATATTGTTTGGCAATGCAAAATCAAATTTAGCCACCAATGCTTCAACCAATTTTGGTTTAAGGTCTTCATTATAGAGCTTTGAAATTTCTGTTGATTCGATCTGTGTTCTTACTCTGTCAGTCAACATTTCAAGTGTTGCATTTTCTTCACCTTGAAGAAGTTTTTGTGCTAGCTCATCGTTAAGCTCTGCAGGTACCTGCTCTTGAATTTCGTGAAGTTTTACTTTGAATTCCGCTTCTTTTCCTGCAAGGTCAGCTGACTGATATTCCTCTGGGAAAGTCACTGTGATTGTTTTCTCTTCGTCATATTTCATACCGATGACCTGCTCTTCAAAGCCTGGAATGAATTGACCTGAACCGATCTTAAGGCTGAATTTCTCAGCTTTACCACCGTCAAATGCTACACCGTCAACAAAACCTTCAAAGTCGATCACTACCATGTCACCGTCTCTTACCATACGTTTTCTTTTGATCTTTTCATAAGGTGCTTGCTGTGATGCGATTTCGTTAAGTTTCTCTTCAACTTCTTTTTCTGATGCTGTTGGTCTTTCAAATGCAGGAAGTACATCCATATGACCTTCTGCTTCAAATACTGGTCTTGTAGAGATTTCTACTTCAACATCAATACCAGAGTCAGTTTTTTCATACTTTTTAAAGGTAGGCTGACCGATCATATCTGCAGGGTTGATACCCGCTTCTTTCATACCCGCATCAATAAGCTCTCTGAGTACTTCACCTTCAGCATCCTGTGCAAGTTTGTCCCCATGTAGCTTTTTCACTACGTGTGTAGGTACTTTACCTTTTCTGAATCCATCTACTTTCATCTCTTTACCAGCTTGAACAGCCATCTTATTAATGTTCTCTTCAACAGCACTGTTTTCTATAGTACCGCTTACGATAATATTTGCGTCGTCTACTTTGTTTACTGTAACTTTCACTACAATCCTTTATATATAATTACGTGATTTTATCTAAATAATGTTGAAATACCAATAAGCGTTAAAATGATAGGAAGAAAAGGGGTTGCTAGAAAAGCTGTCCAGAGTAACTCTGGAGAGCCACGAAGTCATACTATTTATATGATCTTTTGATATCTTTTTCTATCTCACCTGGAGCAGAGGCTATTTTCATAAACTCTCCCATGCTTAAAAGAGGTAGAGAAACCGCCAAATAATATTTAGGATCCAACATCACTGCTTTACCATCTTTGATCATACTTCTGTATGGTAAAATATGTGCATTATGACCTGCATCTATCTTAAGAAGAAATTTATTTGTTCTGCTTCTTAAGTTGTGTCCAACAAGCGTTGATCCATTAGGAAGTTTAAGGCTATAGCTTACATATTTATTGTCTTTGAGTTTTGTATCTAAATCTTCACCTTCACCTACTTCGATCGTATCTCCTACATGGGCCATACCCATCATAAACTGATATTTAGGAAGTTTTGAAAGTTTAAACTTATCTTCTACCGTATAAAGGTCACCCAGTGCTTTTTGAAGAGACTTCAATGTTCCGGCAAATTGACCATATTTAAATTCATCTTGAAGGTATGCTGCACCAAAGTATGATGGATTTTGTACACGTACTTCTTTTTCATTTACAAGTATATTCAGTGTTGCTAGCCAAGAGTTTGTATTTTTTAATTCTTTATTTGTCACTGTAATCACAGTAGAACCTTTGATCGGTGCAGTGACAGCCAAAATAGAAAAACCATTGGCTTTCAATTTTGATTGCAGTTTCTTGACATCTTGTGCTTTGGCTGCATAATAGGTACTAAGTACTTCAGGTGCAGGTGCAGTTATATCCAGTTTAGTACTTTCAGCTTGTGCAGTAGCCAACGCCAATAAAAATACTAATGTTATTTTGATCAATTTCATCTATTTGTCCCTTTTTTTTTACTTTTTTTAATCTATCTTACTTCAACTTGCTTGATTAGTCTTTACCCAATGTTACAACTTCAAAGCCCATCTCTTTAAAGGTTTCAACCACTTCTGCATCGATCGCTCTCATATAATCGATACGTTTTTGGTCTTTAAAGTTAAGTGCATTGATCCAATTGTCCACAGATGCGTACCCTACGTGAAGTTCATTTGTCCCTTTAGGAATATAGAAGTAAACTGAACATGGTGCGAACATACCTGCTTCTGGAATACCCCTGTTAAAGATAGAGTTTGAGAATTCAAAGTGACACAGCATAGAAACCCAGTAAGCATCATATTTATCAAATTCTAAATCCATATCTGCATATTCAAATTTAAAATCAATGAATCCGGCAATGATAAAATTATGTTTAGAGAAACGTCCGTCATGGTCCATTACAAAGTCTTCAACAAACGTTTCCATATCATCTGTTCTTTCAAACTTTTTCACCATTCTTGTAAGTCCATTTTTCGGTAACGGTTTCGTATGCTCAAATCTTTTTGACAATTCTGGTTTCATCTCTTTTTCCATCAATGTATCAAAAGAACCTACCATATCTGTAAATGCTTTTCTTGCATCCGGATCTTTTTCTCCAATGATGTCCAACATAGTCTCTGGAGCAAGGTGTCCATACCATGTATTATCATCTTTTTCTGTGTCAAGTATTTTATAACCAAAAAAGTTATAGGGAGCATAGGCACCAAAATCCGGATTTTTAAGCAAAAGCGGTCTAAGTGCTTCTTTATTTACAAGACCAAAGAAAGAGATCATTTCCAAAGTCTTCTCTTTAAACTTATTGTAATAATGCACTTGGATATTTTTGTTGGCTGCCACTGTAGAGTAGCCGATTGTATCTAACTTTTTAATCAACCCATCTAATTCTGCTATTTTATTACCTTTAGAACCCTTCAGTTCTGCAGTTAACTTCACTTCTGCCATATTTGAATGCACATCAGCTTGTGCTAATCCAACAAGCATCAAAAATGCCAGTATAACTTTATTTAATTTCATATTTCTTCCTTATATTGTTGTCTAGTATTTCTTATGGTAATGAAAATTGTATTAATATGTGTTTAACCATCAAATAAACTGCACTTTAATCAAATTCTCTCTTACAAAGCTCTTTTCTGTATCATTTTTATCTTTCACTTTTTTGTAATAATCTATCTGTAATTTTCTTCTGGTTCCTCTTTACTCTTTAACTCTGAATCTTATGGAGCTCATCATACATTCTACACGTACAAAGCTACACATGTTATAATCCCATCATGTATAGACAAACCCACCAAAACATTCAAAACTGGTACCAAGAAAATGGACGACTGGACCTGCCCTGGCGTAATACAGATGAAACATATTATATCTACCTCTCAGAGGTGATGCTTCAGCAAACACAAGTTAAAACCGTGTTGGAGAGATACTATATTCCTTTTATTGAACGTTTTCCTACCCTTAAAAGTTTAGGTGAAGCACCTCTGGATGATGTGTTGAAGATGTGGGAAGGGCTTGGCTACTACAATCGTGCCAAAAACTTACATAAGACCGCTACACTCATAGATGAACTGCCAAGTGATATAGAGGAACTCATTAAACTTCCCGGAATAGGTAAAAACACTGCACATGCAGTTGCCGCCTTTGCCTTTAACCAATCGGTTCCCATTATGGAAGCCAATGTAAAACGTATACTTTGCCGTTTACATCAACTCATCACACCCACTGATAAAAAACTTTGGGAGATCGCTTACGACCTGGTAGACAAAGTCAATCCTTTTGACTACAATCAGGCGATGATGGATATAGGGGCAACTATCTGTTTGCCTAGAAATCCAAAATGTAAGATCTGCCCTCTTGGCGATATCTGTAAAGGAAAAGAAGAACCTACACGATATCCTACAAAAAAGAAACGTATGGTACCAACCAGAGAACAAAACATTATTATCCGTATCTATGAGGGTAAACTGTCACTGACACAAAGAGAAGGAAAATTCCTGCATGGCCTCTGGGGATTTGAATCTGTGGAGATTCCAGACTGTGCCTCTGAGTATCTAGGTGAAGTCACCCATGCCTATACACACTTTAAGCTCATCTGCAAAGTCTATGTCTATTATGAGAATAGTCCTGAACAGTCTGACTATTTTAGTGAAGATGAAATACAAAAACTCGCTATCTCCAAAGTAGACGAGAAGATTGTTAATCTTTATAATAAAGTTCTAAAATACGGTTAATAGTATGAACCTACTGCTGAAGTCAAGCATTAAAATACAGTACAAGCGAAGCACTTAATGCTGTGTCATAAGTCATAGTGAC
>JBFEKK010000088.1:0-4481 GCA_041552675.1 Sulfurovum sp. | reverse complement strand
TTGAAACAACCCTCTCTTCATAGCACTGATCCCTCCTGCAAATCCAGTAGCGTCACTGGAAAATGCATAAGGCAAAAAAATCCATTCTTTACTTTCTGTTGCATTGCTATCTTTTTGTGCAGCACTCAAAAGAATAGTAGTTAAAAAAGCCAGTAATACATATTTTTTATTCTTCATTTGACAATTATATCTAAAATATTACTTTGGATATTTTTAGGTTATAATATCGATATATTAGCGATATGACTGAAGGATAAAATATGGAAATTAAAAAGTGTAGCACGCTTGAAGAAGCGAGAAATGAGATTGATAGCGTAGACAGAGAGATAGTAGAATTGATCGCTAAACGCAATGAGTATATTAAACAGATAGCACATTTTAAAACCAGTGTGGAAGAGGTTAAAGCAGATGATAGGATAGCAGATGTGATTGCCCATGTAAGAGAACAAGCTATTTCTCTTGGCCTGTCTCCTAATCTTATCAATGATCTATATGTAAGAATGATAGATGAGATGGTAGAAAGTGAAATTTCTGAATTTAAGAACGCACAGAGGTATTAATCTTCGTTAGTCTCATCCTCTGAGCCTGAAACTGCATTGACCGTAGAACCTGCTACATCAATGGTCGCACTGGCGACACTACCTGCAATAGATATAGGGGCTGTTACCACTTGTGTACATCCCGACAATAGAACCAAACCGATGATTGAATAGAGTGTTAATTTTTTCATGCGGGGATTATATAGTATAAAGCCTTTGTGTAAGGAACTACACAAAGAGTATGTTAAAATATAGTATTGATTTATAAAAAAGGTTTGGCATGAATATACTGTTGCTTGAAGATGATGTGATATTACAGGAGATCATGGAGGAATTTCTTGTAGAAAAAGGGTATGAAGTGGAGAGTTTTTTTGATGGTGAAAAAGCCCTCGATGCGATAGGTTCCGGTTCTTATGATATGCTGCTTTTAGATGTGAACGTACCCAACATTGACGGTTTTGAAATACTTTCATACTTACGTGAGATTGGTAATACCACGCCAGCTATATACATCACCTCTCTTGCAGGGATAGAGGATCTCAAAAAAGGTTTTGATCTGGGTGCAGATGATTACCTGAAAAAGCCTTTTGAACTTGAAGAATTGAATGCCCGAATAGAACATATTGTCAGGCTTTACCGTTTACAAGAAGAGATAGAGTTTGACGGCATGAAGTTTATTCCTAAAGCACATCAAATTTTTCTAAAAGACGGTGTCATTGAGATGAGACAGAAAGAATCACAGGTACTAGAATACTTTATCCGTAATACAGGGAAGATCATCTCTTGTGATGAAATCATAGAAAATGTCTGGGATGATGAAAATATTCCTGCGCATGCAACGATTCGTACGTATATTAAAAACTTAAGAAAGATGTTTGAAAAAGAGTATTTTGAGAACATTAAAGGAGAAGGTTATCGTTTTAACATCGTATGAGCGTAAATCACTTTTTAGTTTTTTAGCTGTCTATCTGATATCAGTCTTTATCTTACTTGCTATTATAGGGTATCTCTTCTTTGAAAATAACCGTGTTTCTATGCAAAATGCCTTGAAATTTGAAATGATGTACCAGGCCCGTATGTTATCTTCATCCATCGTGATGAAAGCCATGACAGACAAGAAACAAGGGATAATGGATACAGAAAGTCGTAAAAACTTTTTAAAAAATTTAAAACTTTGCCGCTTCCAAACAGGGTATTATGATAAAAATAAAGAGGCCATCTACACGGAACTTGGTGATTTTGAAGTGATCGATAAAGATTTTTTTATCAAAGACAAAAGTTGCTATACCGTGACAGAAGACAAGAGTAATCATTTAGGTGTGCACTATATAGTATTAAAAGAAAATAATCTTGCAAACATTGTACAGAAGATGCGAATTAGGATCGTCGGATATTTAGTCTTTTCCTTTATCCTGATGGGTATAGTAGGGTATTTTTTAGGACGTCTGTTTTTAAGACCTGTCAGGGAACAGATAGAGTCTTTAGATAATTTTATTTCAGATACCACACATGAACTCAATACGCCAATTTCAGCCATATTGATGACGATACAGTCTCTTAAAGACATTGACCCTAAAAAATTGAAACGTTTGGAAGCCAGTGCCAAAAGACTTTCTGTGATGTACAGTTCTCTCACCTATAGACTTGAGGGTAAGGTGGAACCTTCAGAGGTATTATGTTTTGCTGATGTTGTAAAAGAGAGGGTTGAGTATGTGAAAGAACTCATTGATTCTAAACGTCTGAACATCTCATTGGATCTTGAACCTACAGAAGTTTTGATGCCTAAAACCTCTTCGTATAGACTCATAGATAATTTACTCTCTAATGCCATCAAATATTCTGACGTGGGAGATAGTATTTTTATTACGTTGAAGAATCATGTTTTAAAAGTGAAAGATACGGGGGTGGGTATAGATAAAAAGGTACAGGATGATATCTTTAAACGTTATTACAGAGAAAATGATGAACGCGGTGGTTTTGGTATAGGGTTGAATATCGTACTGTCTATTTGTAAACAATACAAAATAAAATTGGATTTGGAGTCTAAAAAAGGAGAAGGAAGTACATTTATACTTACCTTCCCTATCGTAAAAAAATAAAGTTACTCTACACTATCCATAAGGATACCAATGATATCGGTCATGGTGAGGATACCGTAAAGTTCATTATTATCAAGGACCAGTAAACGTTTAATGCTGTTTTGTACCATCATTCTCGCCGCATATTTTACATCAAGTTTTGCAGATACGGAGAAGGCTGGTGTTGAGGCGATGTCATAGACATTAAGTAGATCTATGTCACCATCTTCTGCAACAATACTTTGTAAAATATTTTTAAAGGTCAGAAGACCATAGGCACCATCCTCTGTGTTTTTATCTACAATAATAGAACGCACTTGGTGTTTTTTCATTAAACTAAGTGCTTCTCTAACTGTTGACATAGCCGAGATCAGTATTAACTTTTCTTTAGGTGTCATTACATTTTCTACTAACATTTATTTCTCCTTTATATCATCGATTTGATATCATGTTCAAATTTGTGTAACTCTTTTGTATCAAGACCTGCTACATGACTTAATGGTAGAGTAAATGCCAATCCGCTATTTCCTGGGTTGTCTAGATCAAACTTTTCTCGAAGTACGCGCATGACATGCAGGGAGAGTTTTCTTGGTAAGACAAAGAGCAGAACAGAGACATTTTCTTCAAGGGTGAGACCAAAGAATACTTTTTTTTCTTCAAGCCCGATATTTTTTCCATGCAAAATGGTAACAGAACCTGCTCCTGCCTCTTTAGCCGCTTCTATAGCCGCTTCTTCATCTTTATCTTGTATGATGACGATCAGTGCTGTAAATTTCATAACCCTTCTCCTTCAATATTGGATTGTTCTACCTGATGTTTCTTTTTATAATACTCTGCATGAATACCATATCCCATCACAGTAAGCATGGGGAATAGGGAAGCAAACGCAATGAGACCAAATCCATCTATCAGCGGATTTCGACCATCTATGTTTTCTGCCAATCCCAAGCCCAATGCTGCAACCAAAGGTACGGTTACTGTAGACGTGGTAACCCCACCACTGTCATAGGCAATAGGTACAATGTATTTTGGCGCGAAATAGGTGAATATGATAACAAATATATAGCCTACAATAATATAGTAATGTATAGGGTCACCTGCAACAATACGATATGAACCCAAAGCTATACCAATAGCAACACCAAATGCGACTACTATTCTAAGTATATTTTGTTTAATGTTCCCTTCGCTTATCTCTTCAGCTTTGATAGCGATAGCCAATAGTGCAGGTTCTGCCATAGTAGTTGAAAAACCTATAAGGAATGCGAACAGATAGATAAGCAGATTGTTTCCCATATCTGTAAGTTGAAAGGCTATGGTCTCTCCTATAGGGAAAAGTCCCATCTCAAGTCCTACTATAAATGCATAAAGACCAAGAATCACCATGATAATACCGATCGCTATTTTATGTAAATGTGCTACAGGTTTTTTGATGATGATATACTGAAAGAAGAATATCACTATGAGGATAGGCGCCACATCTTTAATAACACCCAGAAGATCCATAAAAGCATCGAAGGCTGAAAAAGTATTGGAATGTATTACAGCTTGTGTCTGTGCAACGACTTCTGTAACGACTGGAGTTACAGTGCTTACTGTTCCTAAATTGTAGACGATGATACCGTAAATCTGTACAAATATCATGGGTGTTAGTGAGGCAAAAGCGATGAGACCAAAACCGTCTATGGCAGGGTTACGGCCTTTGATACTTGAAGATAGACCGATACCCAGTGCAGCAACAAGCGGTACGGTGACAGTTGAAGTGGTAACACCACCACTGTCGTAAGCCAGACCTATGATCTCTCTAGGGGCAAAAAATGTAACGAGTACAACTAAGATGTACCCGGTAATGATATAGTATGCG
>JBFEKK010000087.1:0-4485 GCA_041552675.1 Sulfurovum sp. | reverse complement strand
GTCTAAGTGGTACAAAGAATGCCATAAGAAAACCCAAATAAAACAGTACTTCACTTGGAATTCTTACTGAAGCACGTAAAAATGCCTTTTGAAAACTAGGGGTATTTCCTGTTTCTAAGTCTATGACTTTGATCTTCATGAGATACTTACCTAGTGTCATACCGTTTTGCCAAACCAAGACAGTATGATAGATGAGTTTTATAGAGAGCACAACCAAAATATTTTGAGCAATAAAGGTATTGATACTTTCAAGTGCTGCTTCATCTACCACTGTAATATTTGAAAAAACTGCAGAAAACTGATCATAAAAAATAATAATAAAAAACAAGGTGATGACAATATCATCTATGACAAAAGAAGTAATTCTTTTTTGAATGCTTGCAATAGGCAAGGATAGAGAGTCAGACATCCTTACTTCCTAGAGTGCCTGATATGCAATGTCTGTACGACACTGTTTACCTGCAAAGTGCACTTGGCCTACCAACATATACGCACGTTGTTGTGCCTCTTTGATACTGTCACCAACACCTACACAAACCAGTACCCTACCGCCTGTTGCATAGAGTTTTCCATCTTCACCACGCGTTACTCCCGCATATGAGATATGTGCATTTTCTCTTACCTCTTCATGGTAGATATCATCTACGATAATCTCTGCAGGGGGTGTACTTTTATACGGGTAGTCTTTACTTGCCATGACCACACCAACTGCGTATTTGTCATGAAACTCTATGTTGGCATTTTTAAGATCACCCGTTGCTGCCTTATAGAACAGTTCAGAAGCTGGAGACTTAAGCAGTGGCATCAACTCTTCACATTCAGGATCACCAAAACGTACATTATACTCAAGAATGATAGGCTCACCTTTAACCACCATAACACCGATAAAAAGCACACCTGTAAACGGCATACCCTCAGCTTCCATACCCTTAAGTGTAGGCTCTATGACTCTCTCATTCAACTTACGATAAATTTCATCATTTACAAGTGGAGTCGGTGCATATGCACCCATACCACCTGTATTTGGACCTTCATCATTATTGAGGAGTCTTTTATGATCTTGTGCAGCAGGTAAAACCACATAATCTTTTCCATCACAAATAGCAAATACAGAAAGCTCATAGCCATCCAAGAATTCTTCCACAACAATACTTGTTCCCGCATCACCAAAAGAGTTACCTGAGAGCATTTCACCCGCAGCTTTTTTTGCTTCATCATGACTTTGCGCAATGATCACACCCTTACCACCACAAAGTCCGTCTGCTTTAACCACGATCGGTGCATCAAGTGTCATGATAAAATCATACGCATCCTGCAATGAATCAGTTTCAATGTACTTCGCCGTAGGAACATTGTGACGAGCCAGAAAGTTTTTCATGAAGATCTTAGAACCTTCAAGTTGTGCAGCTTGGGCTGTCGGTCCAAAGATCGTAAGACCTCTAGCTTTAAATACATCAACAATCCCACCTACCAATGGTGCCTCAGGACCAACAATAGTCAGTTCGATGCCATTGGCTTCAACAAAATCAGCCAATGCAGAAAAATCGCTGATCTCTAAGTTTTCACCTAATGTATCTGTTGCACCGTTACCCGGCGCAAAATAAATCTTCTCTACATTCTCATCTTTTGTCAATGCCAAACCAATAGAATATTCTCTACCGCCAGCACCTATTATCAATACGTTCATTTAAAATTCTCCGAAAAAGTTTAATTATCACCATAATATGTGGTCTGTTTAGTAGGGATGACCATTGTGCGTAGAGGGTTTTGGAAAGGTTTAAGGCGGACTGCCTTGTCCGTCGATGACCTTTCCAAAGTCCTGTGCGTGCAAAAATCATCACCAATAAGACCCGGGTGAGCGTTCTGTGTCAAGTCGGCCCTATATAGCCAACAGTGCAGGAGAGAGCCTCTCTTTAGGGGATGATCTCTCGTTGACAAAGTCAAACTCAAACGAGAACTTCCACACACCAAAAGGCTACATGTCCCACTAAGATTAAATGTTGGACCCCAAATACAGTAGTCGCATCACCTAGGTTAAATATATTATAACCTATTTGGAGTTAGAAGTGAGTAAAATTTGATTTGCTTTTAGGATACAGGCATCTATAGTTGGTCTATCTGCTATTTCGTAATATGCATGAGGTGGTAAATGTACAGTTGTCGCTTTACCTATAACCACGGCGGTATAACTTTCATCCCATTCAAAATTTTTCAAGAAACAATGAATAGTCGAGGGAGATGTAAAGATAATAATGGCATTTTTACCCGGTTTTTCTTCTTTCTCATAGCTGATACACGAAGTCTCATAAATGATTTGTTCCTGAAGTTCTATACCCGCCTTGGCTAGAAACTTTTTTGAATCAAAAGAGACTTCTTTGGGGCGTAAGTATAAAATATTTTTATCTTTAAATTGCGTGATGATATCTTGACTTAATGTCTCAGCATAAAATGATTTGGGTTGATACATCACTTTCCCACCTAGAGATTCTATCTCTTTTGCCGTGGCTGAACCTATGGCTAGACAAGGATACTTTTTCCATTCAGGGTTTAATGCTTCTGCACTTTTGACCGCCTGCTTGGAGGTAAACAGAAGTGTATCACATGTTGAAAAATCTATTGTTGAGCACAGAAGTGAAAAACGTATTATGGGTAGAGGTGTCGTTCCTTCTCTTGATACAGGAGATAAAAGATAAATCATACCATCCGCTTGAGTCATTATGACTCCTTGGCCACTCTGGATAAATGCTGACCATTCAGCATTGCAACATTCATACGTTCATCATCATATGGATCAAAGTGCGGTGTAATGATCCAGTTTTTATTTGTATCTAATAAAAAGATCTGATCTTCAACTTGATCAGCGATACGATGTGCTTCGAGTAGCAGCATATTGGGACGTAAGACCATATGAAACTCTACAAAGTTAGTTGTACCATCCGTACGTGTTTTTAGCCAATGATAACTTGTTATTTCAGGGTGCTTCGAGAGGATCTCCCCAATGTTTTCCACCATATCCGCATCCAGTGCACGGTCTAAAAGTATCATTACCCCCTCTTGAATGATCTCATAGGCAGAGTAGATAATATAAATCCCTATTCCTAAACCAATGATCGCATCTATGGCATCGATACCCGTCATATATACCAGTCCCAACGCTACCAAAACAGCAGCATTGCTCCATAGGTCTGTTGTATAATGTAACGCATCTGCTTTAATCACAAGATTGTCTGTTTCTCTTGCAATTTTTAAGAGATATTTGACTAAAAGATAGGTGATGATGATGGAAAGTGTCATTGCCGCAATAGAAGGTGTAAGGAGTGTAGTCACAGATCCAGTGCTTAGCTTTTTAATCGCTTCATAAATGATATACATACCTGACATGGTAATGATAGTGCCTTCTATTACTGCAGCAATAGCTTGGATTTTACCTTTACCATAGTGATACTCATCATCTGGATGTTCTTCTGACTTTTTAATCGCAAAAAAGTTAAAACCGGAAACCAACATATCTAGAAATGAGTCTATTGCAGAAGCAAGTACCGCTACGGAACCACTTGCTATTCCCAAGACCAATTTTACTATCACCAAAAGTGTTGCAACAGAACTTGACACAAGTGTTGCTCGTTTTTGCGGTGACATTTTTAACGCCTTGCTCATGTTAATGCTCCTCTTTTTTCTTTCATCATGGTCAACCCATATACGGACAATAACCCCCCAGATACTATAAGATAAAGTATAAGAAGTATCCATAATCCACGACTTATCACATCCAAGAAAGGAAAGAAAAGTGTGATACGATATAGTATACCAAGTAAGACTGTATATTTAACCATATGGTGTAAACCTGTATAGAGTTTAACAATGGTTATTTCACGACAACTGTCACATCGGTTCTCAATCGCTTTTTGCTGATTTTTATCTAAAAATGCATAGACAAACTTTAGCACATAACGTGACAAAGCAATGATTACAGTTATTCTAATGATAACAAAAAATGCTTCTAACCAAAACCCTTCTGGTATCTTAGCCCACAGTTCAAAAAGAAGTACTTTGAGACTCATCCCCTTCAAAAGATAATAGATACCAAAAGTAAACATACCTATGAGCCCAAACCATAACAATACTTTCAATACAAAGAACAGATATTGTTTTGCTTTGTCAATTTTAGGCTTATGTTTTTCATACGAAGAGGTATTTTTCATCAAGCCAAAAGCAAACTGGTAATGCAATTTAAGCATAAAATACACTGCTGCCACAGCGAAAAGAAGTACTCCAAATGCAATGATTTCTTCGTAAAAATTTGGGATATCCATATTTTATGGCCTCATAGTTAACTGAAAAATAATTTTAGCATAAGTTAGATTTAAATGGCACGGGATACTTTTCCCATGCCCTATAATATGAAGAAAAAATTAAAGTGCTTTTGTCGCTAAAGTAGCTACTCGTTGTGCAAATGCTCCCTTATCCTTAGGCTCAAGTCCTTCG
>JBFEKK010000086.1:0-4521 GCA_041552675.1 Sulfurovum sp. | reverse complement strand
GGTATTTTATATTTTTTTATTGTTACAGTACAGTAAAGGGTTAAAGGCATGGGTGATCACGTTGATTTTGATACCTTTGGGTATCTTTCTTTTGATGCTTCCTATCGTACATACTGTTTTTGGAGTGACAAGTATCTATCAGCTTCTCTCACCTCTGCTTTCATTGCTGTTCATTCCTTTTTATCCCTTCGTGATGGTATTACATCTAGTGGGTTTTGGTAGTCTTTTTGATACGGGTTTGTTAGCATTGTTTGCACTACCAAAAAGCAGTACAGAGTCACTTTTGCCTATCTGGGCAATACTTGGATATATAGGCATATCTATAGGGGCTATATGGAGTAAAAAACTTTTTTGGTCAGTGTGGGGATGGGCTTCTTCATATATGGTCTATCTCTTCATTTTTATTCAGTAGATCACAGAATTTTAATCCATGGATGAAGATAGCCCATGAGATATAGATCCATAAAAAGAAAAAGAGCAAGGTGCTGATACTTCCATAGATCGTTGCATAGGTTTTATTGTGAAGGACATAAAAGATAAAAGCACTTTTAGAGAGATACCATACAAGTGAGGCGATGAATGAGCTTATTAATGCAGCTGAAACCTCTATATGTGTATTGGCAGAAAGTTGGTAAGTGATATAAAACATCATCCATGTAATAAAGAACGGCAGAAAGGTATAGAGATGTATAATACTTGTAATACTGCTTTTGTCAAGATAGCCTTGTATGAATGAAGAGAGATAAAAAGAGACAGCCATCATTGCTGGTATGATAATGAGCAGTAAAAAATAGGTTTTTACAGCTTGCAAGATACTACGCTTCGGGGTGGAAAAAATATCATTCACGATCTGGTCATAGTCTTTAAAAAACATGACTGCTGCGAAGGTCACATAAAATACACCCAAATACCCTAATTTATCTGAGTTTTCTACAAAAGTATTGATATGTTCCATGATCATTTTGGAGTCTGTAGGCATGAGATTGGAAAAGATAAGTTCCTCTACCTTTGCGTAAAGGGTATCAAAGAGGGGCATATTGGTAAAGATCGCAAGTAAAATGATTAAAAAAGGGATGATGGAAAAGATTGTATTCCAACTCAGGCTGGAGGCATAGTACCCCAATTTTGTATCAAAGAGGTCTGTTACAAAATCTCTGATGAAAAAGTAATAGTTTTTCAGTATAACTTTGAATTGACTATTCTTTTTCATAAAGACCTTTTCTAATTTGGTAATCCCATTTTACCCGGGTTGAGTATGTTGTTAGGGTCAAAAGAGTGTTTGATACTCTTAAACAGGTCTAGTTCAACCTCATTAAATGCAATGTTCATGAATGGTGCCTTACTTGTACCGATACCATGTTCACCACTCAGTGTTCCACCCATTTCTACGACGAGTTCAAATATCTCTTCTATGGCTTGGTGACCATCGTGAAGCTGTTGTTCATCCGAACCATCCACCATGACATTGACGTGGATATTACCATCACCTGCATGTCCAAAACATGGTACTTTAAATCCATATTTGTGACCTATGGCATAGATACGCTCAAGTGCTTCAGGCAGCATGCTTCTTGGTACAGAGATATCTTCATTTAGCTTTTTGCTTCCGAAGATCGTGATGGAAGGAGAAGCGTTACGTCTTGCATACCAAAGTTCATTTCTCTCTTCTTCATTATGTGCAACGATGAAATCCTGAGCACCATTTTCTTTAAATGATTTCTCCAGCGTCTGAAGTTGAAACTCTACTTCTTCTATTACATTCCCATCGACATCACCTATAAGCAGTGCACCTGCATCTTCTGGCAGTTTTATGCCCAGTTTTTCTTTCAGTGCCTGGACCACCAAATCATCCATAAATTCCATAGCTACAGGGTTCGCACCGGCTGCGAGGGATTTGAATACAGCATTCATCGCATCATCTACAGAAGGGAATATACCCATATAGGCTTTGGTAAACTTCGGTTTAGGGATGAGCTTTACTGTGATCTCTGTAATGACTGCAAGTGTACCTTCACTGGCAATAAGGATACCAGCGATATTGTATCCGGCTACATCTTTTATGGTACGTTTTCCTGCACGGATGATATCTCCATTCGCACGTACTGCACGAAGTGCCATCACATAGTCTTTAGTAATACCATACTTCGCAGCACGCATACCTCCTGCATTTTCACTCACATTTCCACCGATGGTTGAGTACTCTTCACTAGCTGGATCAGGCGGATAAAAAAGTCCTACTGCTTCCACCGCTTTTTGCAGATCCATGTTGATGACCCCTGGCTGTACGACGGCTACCATGTTTTCCATATCAATCTCAAGGATCTTGTTCATATGTTTTTCCATGCCTAAGGTGATACCGCCTTGGGTCGGTAGAGCACCGCCTGTAAATCCAGAACCTGCTCCTCTTGGTGTGATAACGATGTGATGCTCATTACAGTATTTGAGTATGGCACTTACATCCGCTTCATTTCTAGGAAAGACAACCGCTTCAGGTTCAAAGCGTGTGCGTGTAGCATCATAAGAGTATGCGATGAGGTGTGCTTTATCACTATAGACATTCTCTTTTCCGACAAGTGTTTCAAAATATTTTATATGTTTTTTATCTAACATGACATAGTTCCCTTATAAAGATTCCATTGTGTTGTAATAATTGCCCTTAACGTCACTGCCAAACCATCCTGAATTGAGTTGTTTAAAACGCATATAAAAAGGAAATGCTCCTTTGTCAGGAAGATTTGTCATAGACTTTTGAGAGACTATTTTTTCAGAAACAGGGTCTAAAAGTACAGCAGAATTTTTACGTACGATATAGACAAGTCCTACTTGATATTTTTTTGCAAAACGCGCAAGGTTTTCTTTGGTTGGTTGTTCTTCACCCTCAACAGAAAGATACAAGGCAAAAAGATCTGGATGTATCCATTTTTTATGATGTGCAGAGGTGATTTTCGCATAGGTATCTGCATCTGGTGCTAAAAGAAGCACATTATTATAAAGGTATCCGCCAATAACCTTGTCTTTCGCTGAAACAGGTGTTTTGATGGTAGGAAGTTCATCATGATGCAGGATATCTGTACTGACCAATGCAACGGATTCATTCGATGAAGTTTGGGCGATACGACTTGTGATAGCCGTCAGGTTATTGCCGTAATTATGTATCACAACACCACTCATACCATTGATAGGAAATTTTTTGTTGAGTGTAATGGTATTTCCTTTTACAGATTTGACAGAAGTGTAGACTGTTTGAGGGAAAAAATCTGCAAAAAGTGGTAAAGAGAGTAGAGCGATAAGAGCTATTTTGTGCATAGCGGTCCTTTAAGTGTTAAATAATTGTATTGATTATACAAGTAATATAGTAAAAGTTTATTGATGTGGTTAGTGTAGCGGGTAGATTAACCTACTTAAGTTATAATTATGTCCAAGTAAGCAGTAGGGATAATGGTAGAGAATGGGAAGTCTTAAAAATATAGTGGTATGGATATTGATATCCAGTTCGTTATTTGGTGCGAAAGTAACGCTTGAACGTTGGGAAAAGGGGAAAACGTTTTCAGACTATTTAATCTCTAGAGAGATTCCTACAGAGATACTCAATGATATTTCAAAAGCAGATATCGAGTTTCTTTCCGAAATAGAGGGCGATCAACTCTTTTATGAGTTGAAAGACACCAATGATACACTTGAACAGGTATTGATCCCTATAGGGGAAGAGATGCAAATAAGGTTGGCTAAAGAGCACAACAGTGATGTGTATAGTTTTGATATTATTCCTATAGAGTATAAAGAACAAGAGTATAGTGCTACGGTTACCATAGAACAAAATCTTTATACAGATGTTAACAAAGCATTACATCATCCAGCACTGGCAGATAAGATCGGACAGCTTTTTAAGGGTACTGTGAATGCGAGAAAGTTTCAAAAGGGAGATAAAGTTTCTTTTCTCTATTCACAAAAAACGAGAATGGGTCAACCACACTATATGCCATCTATTAAAATAGCTATGATTGAATCTAATAATAAACGACAGTTTATCTATGCAGATAAAGATGGCTATGGCTACAAAAGTACTAAAAAGTCTCAAGCGTATACGGTAAAAGGTAAGGAAAAAGTGACCTATACCCGCAGAATACCTGTAAAAAGTACCGCTTCTCGTTTTGGTATGCCTTTACGTCATGTTCGTATAACTTCCTCATTCAGTCATAGGAGATATCATCCTATATTGAAACGGTACCGCCCCCATCATGGTACAGACTTTGGAGCAAGAAGAGGAACACCGCTTCTTGCAGTAAATTCAGGAAAGGTTAGTTTTTCTGGCCGTATGAATGGGTATGGTAAAGTAGTGAAGATCAAGCATCCTGGGGGGTATGAATCACTGTATGCACATCAGAGTCGTATACGTGTAAAAAGAGGACAGCGCGTGAAGAAAGGTCAGATCATAGGGTATGTTGGAAGCACTGGACGAAGTACAGGACCCCATTTGCATTTTGGGATGAAGAAAAATGGAAGATGGATAAACCCGATGCG
>JBFEKK010000085.1:0-4537 GCA_041552675.1 Sulfurovum sp. | reverse complement strand
TACCTATATAAATGTAGATAAATGTGTGCATGTCAATGATGACATGAAAACTTCAGATGTAAATGGATTAAATAGTATTGCCAATACATTAGGACTACATAGTAAAAAGCTTATAGACTACAGCAATCAATTGCCACAAGAGAAAGGTTTTCAAATACTAAGTGATGATGATCTCAAGAAGTCTTGTATTTATAGATTAGTACCGCAAGAGGTAATAAGGGATTTTATACTGGATGAAATAGATGATCTGCCTGTATATGACGGTGCAGTGATTTATACCTATAAAGTTGAAAAGTCGATAGCGGAAGAGAGAGGAATAGAAGAGGTATTGAGTGGTTCTAAACAGTTTTCCATGGCTACAAAATTGCAAGATGGTGATTTGATTTCTTTTGAGATTGAGGGAGTTAAATTTATACGTGTGTTTAAAATTGATACACATATGAAAGGAGTCATTGCGTTAAATCCAACTTTTGCCATAAACTTAAGTGCATCTTTGCTATCCTCCTATAGATTTAGCAGACTAGCTTTTGAAAAAATAAATAATCAAAAAATAGGAAACAACGATGAGTGAAGTACAAACAGTAGATAATATGGTCTCAATTTCGATTGATGGTGTAGAGTACAAAGCAAAAGAGGGTGAATATATCCTTAATGCAGCTCGTGCCAACAATGTTTTCATCCCGGCTATATGTTACCTGACAAGATGTTCGCCAACACTGGCATGTCGTATTTGTCTGGTAGAAGCAGATGGGAAACAAGTATATGCATGTAACGCTAAAGTAAAAGAGGGTATGGAAGTCACTACTGAGACGACAAATATCCTTGAAGAACGTAGAGCCATAATGGAAGTCTATGATGTCAACCATCCGCTTCAGTGTGGTGTATGTGATAAGTCTGGTGAGTGTGAATTACAAAATTATACACTTGAGCTTGCAGTAGATTCACAATCGTACATGATCCCTGATACCAAAAGAGAGACAACAAACTGGTCTTCAGTACTACACTATGATCCAGGTCTCTGTATCGTATGTGAACGTTGTACGACTGTCTGTAAAGATATGGTAGGTGACGCAGCGATCACTACGGCAAAAAGAGGTGGTTCGGATCTTGACAAGAGTTATAAAGACTCTATGCCAAAAGATGCATACGCTATGTGGAATAAACTTCAAAAGTCTGTGATTGCTCCGAGTAACGGTACAGAATTCACGAACTGTTCAGATTGTGGTGAATGTATCGCAGTATGTCCGGTGGGTGCATTGGTAAGCCGTGACTTTGTCTATCAGTCAAATGCCTGGGATTTAAGAAGAATACCTGCTGTTGCAGCACACTCTAGTGATGGCGCTCAAATCTACTATGAAGTAAAACCTACATCGATTGAAGACAGATCTGAAAAGATCTACCGTGTCACCAACGAATGGAACTATGTATCCTTGGACGGTTCAGCACGTTTTGCCTATGACTTTGAAAACAGAAATGTAAGTAAAGATGAAGCAGGATTCAATGCTGCGCTTGAAGCATTCAAAAAAGCAGATACAGTTCGTTTTAATTCTATGATCACAAATGAAGAAGCGATGATGCTTCAAACACTTAAAGAAAAAATGGGACTTAAGCTCTACAACCCAGAGGTAAGAGCCTTCCAAAAATTCTTAGGATATTATACAGCAGCTTCAGGTTCATCTTTATACTCTACAGATACAGATGCAATCATGAAGAAGAGTGATTTTGTTATCTCTGTGGGTGCTGCACTCAGAAATGATTCTCCAGCACTTAAATATGCGTTTAACAACGTACAAAAGCTTAACAAAGGTGCAGGTCTTTATTTCCACCCAGTAGGTGATACGCTCATCCCTACCTTTGGTAAGACGGTTGAGTCATTTGTGCACAAAGCAGGTCTCGAAGAAGCAGCATTGTATCTTATATTGGATCTTTTTGCAGACAAAGAGAAACTTCCTGCTGACGTCAAAGAATACATTGAAAGCTTTAAAAGTTCTGAGACTAGAACGGTGAAAGAACAAGTCATGAAGACTGTGAAAGAGATGGTTTTGAATGAAGAGACTGGCGAAGAGGAAGAAGTATCTAAAAAAGTAAAAGAGACCGTTGAAAAAGAGATCACTGTGACAATCAACGGATTAGTAAATTTACTTGGCGGTGATTCTGAAAAATTCGATGATGCATTTGAGAAGATGATGAAGAAAAAGGAAGCTTTCTCACTGATGGTGGGTGAAGATCTTTACTTCCATGAAAAAGCAGAAAATCTGGCTAAACTTGTAGCACTTGTTGAAGCAACGTGTAACATTGATGTTGTGATGACCCCACCAAAATCAAATGCACTGGGTGTTGCACTGATCTGTGATCTTGATGATGAATGTTCTGGGTATACAGTAGGGTACAATGAAAATGGTGACTTTAGACTCTCTGCACTTGGTGATGGCGACTTGGATATGCCAGCAATGAACCAACAAGAGGGAACATTGACCTCAATGGCTAAAAGAGTACTTCCTACCAATGCGGCTTTAGAGTACGGTGGATATGAATTAAACGACATTGTTAAAGCACTTGTAGGTGCACCGGAATTAACGATTGACTGGACAGAGATGCTTCCTGTCTCAAAAGGCTTTAAAGCTGTAGCCTTCGACTCTTTACCAAATGCCTATACGAATGACGGTACGGATAACCGTGGGTACAGACTGGATGTCACAGTGCAAGAAGTAGCACTTCCAACAGTTGAGAAGTTTGACGAGAGTTTAGCACTTGAAGGTGAAATCGCATATAGATGTAACCCTGCTAGACAGTTTAACGATTTTACAGACAAATCTCATGAAATCTTTGAAACATTTGCACTGTATGCAAGTACAGCCAAAGCAGAGAGCTTGGGAGAAAAAGTAGAAGTAGTTTTTGAAAATGGAAGCATTACTTTAGATGTTGTTGCGGATGAAAAGATTCAAGGCGACATCGTAAAAGTACCAGATTTCAAATCTGCTAAAGATGTGTATGGTCTCTTTGGAGGATCTAGATATCAAACAGTAACATTGAGAAAGGTGTAATATGGAAACAACACTCATAGAAAACTTACCAGAGGTAACTGCTCTAGGTGTCATTATCAAAGCCATAATAATCTTGGCTGTGATTTCGGCAATTGCAGGTTTTGGTACGTATATAGAAAGAAAAGTACTTGCATTTATGCAAAGACGTCTCGGACCAATGCACGTAGGACCTTATGGTTTACTACAAATTGCTGCAGATGGTATTAAACTCTTCACAAAAGAGGATATCATCCCACAAAATGCAAATAAGTTGATCTTTATGATTGCACCGATTATTACAGCAGCAACGGCATTTATTGCTCTTTCTGCTGTACCGGTTTTCCCAGACTTTACTGTCCCTGAGTTTATCCCTTTACTTGGTGGTACATTTGTACCATCTATTGCATCTGACTTGAACATTGGTGTATTGTTTGTACTTGGAATGATGGCAGCTGGACTTTACGGACCACTTTTAGCTGGTATGTCACAAGCGAACAAATGGGGTATCATAGGAGCAGCAAGAACAGCGATTCAGTTTTTATCCTATGAGGTAGTTACGGGGCTTTCTATCTTAGCACCGATTATGTTGGTTGGTTCATTGTCGTTTGTTGATTTTAATGAAGCACAAGCTGGTGGTATCGGTTCATGGCTTATCTGGCAACAACCAGTAGCATTTGTATTATTCCTTATTGCTGGATTTGCAGAGACGAACAGAACACCATTTGACCTTCTTGAACATGAAGCAGAAGTTGTTTCTGGTTATGCAACAGAGTATTCTGGTATGAGATGGGGTATGTTCTTTATTGGTGAGTATGCAAACATGATCACAGTTGCAATTATTGCTTCAATCGTATTCTTAGGTGGATTTGATGTTGCAGGTGCATTTGGATGGTTATTTATTATCCTTAAAATTGCATTCTTCTTCTTCTTGATGTTATGGGTAAGAGCATCATGGCCGCATATTAGACCAGATCAGCTAATGTGGCTTTGTTGGAAAGTATTAATGCCAATCGCTGTAATCAATATATTGATTACTGCACTAGTGATGATGGTATAAGGGAGTAGGTATGAGTTTAGAACAATTTAAAAACAGAAATGTAGGAACACAAAACTACAGAACAGTTGACGTAGGAAGTAAACCTGAAACAGCTATGGCACAGTTCTCACAAGTTGCAAAAAGAACTGTTAAAGGTGAGCTTTTTGTAGGACTTTGGGTAACAATGAAGGCAATGATCAAAGCACTTTTCAAAGATGACATGCATACAGTAAAGTATCCATTTGAAAAAATGCCAATATCACCAAGATATAGAGCGATCCATGATATGCTTAGATTACTTGAATCAGGTAACTACAGATGTATCGGTTGTGGACTTTGTGAAAAGATATGTATCTCAAATTGTATCTCTATGGATACAAGATATGATGAAAATCAACGTAAAGAAGTCAGTGAATATACCATTAACTTCGGTCGTTGTATCTTCTGTGGTTATTGTGCAGAAGTATGTCCGGAACTT
>JBFEKK010000084.1:0-4547 GCA_041552675.1 Sulfurovum sp. | reverse complement strand
ATACGGCTTGGGAATTTGAGATTGTCTTTTTTGAGAAGCTGCTCTAGGAACACACCTTCTCTTACACCGGCTGCACTTGAAATAACTGTTTTTGTACCGATATGAGAAAGTATTTCATTGAAGATCAGTGTCCCTTCTCGTATCGTATCATAGCGGTTTTTTTTCAATCCAAACCGTTGAAGGTTTTTGGCACTGGAGAGAGGAATGGCATCTAGGTAGGATTTATGTTCTTTCACATTATAGGAAAAAGCATGTAGTTTATCTAAAGGGTATGCAACTTGTTTCATAATGCCTTTAGAAAGCGTTCTTGCCGTACCCCCTATACCAATGGCCAGTGTATGTTTAAAATGCTCTGGAAGTTGATCTAAGGCACGTTGTATGTATGCTTTTGCTTTTTCATTTATTTCTGAAGGAGTGAGTCCTTTATCAAAAAACAGTTCTTTGAGTCTTACGGTACCAAGATCAAGGGAGTAGGTATCAACGATATGACCATTTTTTATGAGTGTCATATCGGATGATCCCCCTCCAATGTCTATACTGATCCCCTCACTGATAGGCAATAAATTCACTGCTGCGATACCACCATATTTTGCTTCTATGTTGCCATCGATAACTTTGATGGAAAGTCCGAGTTCTTTTTGTATCCATTGGACAAACTCTTTTCCGTTTGGTGCATCTCTAAGTGCAGAAGTAGCTACACAAAGTGTTTTATTTGCCTGATATTTGTCTATGGTGTGAAGGAAAGATTTTAAAGTGAAGTAAGCTCTTTTAATACCAATGGGTTGAAGATAACCCTCTTTTTCATAAGCGCCTTCGCCAATACGAACTTTGGATTTTTGTTCGCAAATAAGATGAAAGCCATAACGACTTGTTTTTTCAAAGATGACAAGTCTTGCTGAGTTCGAACCGATATCAATGATAGCAGTTCGTTTTGACATGGATTAACTACTCTTCTTCTTGCAGTTTGTCATATTTGAATTTTAACTCTTCAACGTTCTCAACATTATCAGGATCAGGGACAATACAGTCTACAGGACATACAGCGATACATTGAGGTTCGTCAAAATGACCTACACACTCTGTACATCTATCTGGATCGATAATATAAACCGGATCATTTTCTTCGATTGCCTCATTAGGACATTCTTCTCTGCATGCGTCACATGCGATACATTCGTCAGTTATTACTAATGCCATGGTTTCCTCTGTATATGTTATTTATACGAGTTATAACGGAACAAAGCTTATGCTTAAGTTAAATTATCTGTGAATTTATAATAAAATTTTATTTTGGTAGTTTTTCGGTAAAAGAGGACAGGATTTATGTGCTATTTTACCTGCAATTCTGTATCGTATTTTTGCTATAAAGTCATAGACAAAATCCCGTAATATCTTGGGTATGAATTTACTTATCTTTGCTATGATAAACCATAGTCCACCTAACCGTTCAAGTAAAGCAATTGCGGCATCACTTTTGTAGAGTGTTTCACCATTTTCTATATAGAGTATAATACTGTCTAGGTCAGCTACATTGATATGTTTCTCTTTGATGGTTTCACCTTGAAGAGGAGCAAATGTCAGTAGGTCATGTCTATCTCTTACTATAACAAATCTTACTATAGTACTGCAAAATGCACAAGTTCCATCATAAAAAAGAATGGCTTTATTTGTAGGATGAGCTGTTTTCATCCAAGTAGGAGGAAAACGCCAAAATGTGTTCATGGGAGTTTGACCTATGAGATCTTTTTAGGAAAGCAAAATCTATAACCACGTCTTCTGACCGTTTCAATTGTAGTAATATCTAAAGGTTTGTCCATCTTTTGACGGATCTGGTTAATAGCAACTTCAATAACATTAGGTGTGACAAGTTCCGGTTCTTCCCAGATAGCATCAAGCAGTTGCTCTTTAGAGACGATCTGATCTTTATGCATGGCTAAATGCGTTAAGACTTCAAATGGCTTACCTTTGAGTTCTATCTCTTCACCCTCATAGATGATCTTTTCTTCTTCAGGATTAATGATAAGGTCTTCAATCTCAATAATGTTAGAAACGCCAAATCGTAGTTTTGCTTCAATACGTACCAGTAAAATATCATAATCAAGAGGTTTTCTGATAAAATCATCGGCACCAGATCTCAGTGCTTTAATCTCACTCTCTTTGTCTTCACGTTCAGAAAGAACAATGACTGACGTTTTATGTGCTTCTGTTTTGATAGTAGAGATGATATCCAAATTCTTGTCACTGCCAGATGGCCATGCAAGTAGTACTAGATCGTAGTTCCTGATATCAAGATAATATTTCGCATCACCAAGATTTTCAGCTACATCATTCTGATAACCTTCTTCTGTTAGCGTATCTGAAAGTGTCTTACTTTGTGTCACTTCATCTTCTATGATCAATATTCTCATAAGTGAACCTTTTTTATCTTTAAGATTTATTTAATATTATAACATAAAAAAGAGTGCTTTTTAAAAAAAATTTAAAAATTCCAAGTTTTACTTAAGGAAACAGTGCATTGGGATAAGATATCTGGTTTAGATATCTTGAGTGAAAGTGTTTGAAGGTCTGGGTAAGCAGTGTAGAGTACCTCTTGGAGTCCTAAAAGAGCATTTTCCAAAAGTTCATAGCGTTTTTCTTTGAGTTCAGTTTGTATCAACAGTACCATATCTGCATAATCAATAAATTGATCATCGTTGTACTCATAAGAAGCTTGAAGGTTGATAATAACACGTTGGGGTCTGTCTCGTTCAAAGTCCAGTAAGCCAATGATAACATCAAAAGTCAGATCTTCTATGTGAATGGTCATATTAGACTTTGCCTTCTTCTTTTTTGAAGAGTCTTACGATATTTGGAATATGCTTATAAAAGATGATAAATGCAATGATCCAAATAGGTGCATGAGAACCTATGCCAGGCACTTCAGGGTATAGTACATAAGAGGCGATAATGAACGCTATGAGCCCAATAAGTGACGAGAGTGATGAGATCTTTAATCCTTTAGCTGCAACCAGCCAAACAACTATGGCAATAAGCGCAGGGATAGGCATCATAATAAGCAGTACACCAAAGCCGGTTGCCACACCTTTTCCCCCTTCAAAAAACAAAAATGCCGAAAAACAGTGACCGACAACAGCAAGTACTGCAATCGTCCAGAGTACACTTTCAGGAGCACCAAGTATCATAGCTACAAGGATGACAAGAACACCTTTTATGGCATCCAAAAAGAGTGTGATCGCACCCAGTTTTTTCGCAAGTTTCGGGTCTTGTTCTTTAACAACACGAAGTACATTGGTCGCACCGATATTACCGCTACCGGCTTCTTTGATATCAACTCCTGCAAACTTTTTAGCGAGCAGGTATCCAAAAGGAATTCCGGCTATAAGATAGGCCGCAAGATAGAGTAAAATATTTTGATTCGTTAAAAAGTCCATGATTCGTCCACAATTAAAATTTATACTGCAATTTTAACCGAATTTTGATAAAATAGCTACAATAGTTAAGGATATATAATATGAGTATAGATTTTAAAGCTGAGATAAACAGACTAAAAAAAGAATTGGATGTCACGGTAGTGGCACACTATTATCAGCGTGATGAAGTATTTGAAATGGCTGATATCACAGGTGACAGTCTTGAGTTGGCACGCAGATGTCAGGCAGATACAAACCCTTGGGTTGTTTTTTGCGGTGTTGGGTTTATGGGGCAAAGCGTCAAGGTTATTGCACCTGAAAAACGTGTGCTCATGCCAAAGATAGCATGTTGTGCTATGGCACGTATGATGGATGGGTCTTATTTTGACGAATCCGTACAGTATATGGTAGACCGAGGTATTGACAAAGAAGATATCTTACCTATCACCTATATCAATTCTGATGCTTCAGTCAAAGCTAAAGTAGGAAAAATGGGCGGACTCGTATGTACCTCTTCCAATGCTTTTAAGATCATCGAGAAAGGTTTAGAGAGTGGGAAAAAGATCCTCTTTGTTCCAGATAGATGTTTAGGACAGAATTTTGCGATACAAATGGGCTTGAAGTCCTGTGTGATCGG
Source organism: Sulfurovum sp. (assembly GCA_041552675.1). GTDB lineage: Bacteria > Campylobacterota > Campylobacteria > Campylobacterales > Sulfurovaceae > Sulfurovum. The sequence continues at coordinate 500 of JBFEKK010000084.1, read as the reverse complement.
TGTAGAAGTAGATGGGAAAGAGTGTGACCCCAAAGAAGCAGATATCATTTGTTTTAATGGTTTCTGTTCTGTGCATCAACTCTTTACTGTCGATGACGTAGAGTTCTACCGAAACAAGTACCCAGGCATTAAAATCGCTGTACACCCAGAATGTGATCCAAGTGTAGTGCTTGCAGCAGATTTTTCAGGTTCTACTTCACAGCTTATCAAGTATGTCAATGACCTTGACCCCGAACAAAAAGTAGCCATAGGGACAGAGTACAATCTTGTAAACAGAATGAGAAAGGGGAATACCTATGTACTCTCTTCCACTAAACCGGAGTGTCCTACGATGAATGAAACGACTTTGGAAGATCTATATAATACATTAAAGTCTATAGAGGATAACAAGCCTATCAATGAAATTGTAGTGGATCCAGATACGATCAAATATGCAAATTTAGCATTAGAACGTATGTTGGCGATAAAATAATGTTAAAAGAGACATTTTTAAAGGCTTT
>JBFEKK010000083.1:0-4560 GCA_041552675.1 Sulfurovum sp. | reverse complement strand
AGTGCTATTTTTACTTCTTCACTTTTGATCTTGATACTTTTTGCGCCTATTATCTATATGGCAACCACAGGAGTAGGGTATATCGCTCAACTTGATGTTGAAACCATCAATGAGGTTACCTCAGTCGTTCAAACCTTTACACAAAAGATACCCTATGTCAAAGAGTGGAGTCAGATAGGTTTGAGTGATGAAAGGATCGCTGGGTATATCCAAGAATCAACATCTTACATGACAACAGCCGGGAGTGCAGGTCTTGGGTTTGTCAAGAATATGATTCTTGTACTTGTTTTTTATTTCATCATTAACTTCTATGGGGAAGGTTTTTTTGATCTGATACGAGCACTTATGCCTGTGAGCAGGATGAAAAGCGCCAAGATGATACACGAGGTTTCCTCTACAATGGAAGTGGTTTTTTATTCTATTGTTGTGACAGCCATTTTTGAAGGTTTTCTTTTTGGGATAATGGTGAGTTACTTCGGATTTAATGGACTGCTTTTTGGTGTTATTTATGGTTTTGCATCATTGATACCTATCATTGGAGGGGCTGTTGTCTGGATACCAGTGGTATTGTATTCTTGGTCAAATATGGATGCAAACACGGCCATTTTTATTGCGGGTTATTCTATTGTTGTTATTTCTATTATTGCCGATACTTTTATTAAACCGGTTATTATCAAAGTGATCAAAGAGGATCTATTGAAAAGTACGATCGAGATCAATGAGATCGTTATATTTTTCTCTATTATCGCAGGGATGAGTACTTACGGCTTTTGGGGAATGATATTGGGACCGGCGATTACTTCATTTTTAATTGCGATTACTAAAGTATATATAGATTATAATCATAAAGAACAAAGTAAACTGATTACTTAAGTTACATAAGGAAGACATCATTATAAAAATACTTATTATAGAAGATGATCCAGAATTAGCACTCATCTTAACAAACTACCTTACAAAATATGATATGGAAGTTATAGGTGCTGAAGACCCTTATATAGGACTTTCACTCTTAACCCAGCATGAATTTGATCTGATCATTTTAGATTTGACCTTGCCCGGTATGGATGGGTTGGAAGTGATCCCTAAAATACGTGATATCAGTAATATCCCTATTATTATCTCTTCGGCGAGGGATGATATTACAGATAAAGTGATCGGTATGGAACGTGGGGCAGATGACTATATGCCAAAACCCTATGATCCTAGAGAACTTGTGACACGTATCAAAACGATTTTAAGACGTACACACAGTGTGGATGAAAAAGTGCAGGAAGCAGAACCACTTTTTGTTGCAGATCCTAACGCCAGAGAGATCAGGTTCAAAGGTAAGTCATTAGAACTTACTGCTGCAGAGTATGATATCTTAGGTATGCTACTACAGCATAAAAATGGTTCTGTTTCAAGAGAACAGCTTTTATACGAAAGTGAACATATTGATGATGAAAGTTCTATTAAAAATATTGATGTGATCATTTCACGAATACGACAGAAGATCGCGAAGATAGATCCTAATAACATCTATATTAAACCGATTCGTGGTGTAGGATACCTCTTAACTGATAGAGTATGAGAAACTTATCTGTAACCACCTTTATACATATTCTTTTCTCTGTAGCAATTTTGATTTTGATTGCAACTTTTTTACTTTTTCTTTCCTGGGATAAAGACCGACATAAGATCGAAGAGTATAAACGCTATCAGCTTATCTCCATTACTTTTCTCTCAAAATTACAGCTCAATCCAGGAAAAGAAGACTTGGATGCCCTTTATAAAGACTTACGTGTAAAACCACTGTCTCAGAAGAAGAGCATAGAGATTAAAAAGCAGATAGAAACAGAGGGTGAAACAGTGTTTACCGGAGGTTCTTCCCTGGGACAAGTAAGGGTATTTAGAATAGAAGATGAACATTATATCTATGTACAACGTATGCAACACAATCTTTTGTTAGAAGATGATAGGCCAGAGAATTATTATTTCGAGATCGCTATAGCTTTGGGTGTTTTTCTCATTGCTGTGCTTCTTATACTCTATTTGGCAGTTTTAAGAAAACTTTATCCCTTAAAAAAATTACATAAACAAATACAGAGATTTGCTCAGGGTGATATGCAGACACGTATTACCTATCTCTATGATGATGAGATAGGTAAAATCGCAAAAAGTTTTGATGATGCTATTGTGCATATCAATGCTTTGAGCACGTCCAAAAACCTTTTTATGCGTAACGTGATGCATGAACTTAAAACACCTATTACCAAAGGGCGTATCGTTGTTGAAATGATGGAAGATGAAGCAAGTAAGAAGATACTTGTACGTGCATTTGAACGGATGAATGAACTGATCTCAGAGCTTGCAGAGATAGAGAGGGTGACTACGCAAAGTTTTGAACCTACTTATGAGTATGTCATGCTTGATGAAGTGATACGAAGAAGTCAAGAACTTTTGATGGTAGGAAAAGATAATGTAACTATAGATGTGAAAAATATCGCTTTGGCTACAGATGTTAAACTACTCTCCTTAGCCATTAAAAACCTACTGGATAATGGTATAAAGTACAGCAAAGATAAACATGTGACACTTAGGTCCGTAGGTGATGGTTTGGAGGTCATCTCTAAAGGTGAAAAGCTGCAACATCCATTATCGTACTATGTAGAGCCTTTTTCTCAAGAAGAAAAAAGAAGTTCAGGTTTTGGATTGGGACTTTATATTGTATATAATATTTTGGGGAAATTAGGTTGTGGCTTAGAATATAAATATGTAGATGGATATAATATCTTTGTCATCAAGGCAGGCGATGCCTGCCGTTTCGGTTAATCTTTAAGAGACTCAGCTATAAGCTCTAGAGGATTTTTAAAGATAGTCTCCACATCTGCATTGTTCATCGCTTCACTCAGTTGTACACGACAAGCACTACATTCTGCACTCACATACTTGGCTTTTGTATCTTTGATCATTGCTGCTTTAGGTTTTCCAGCAGCTTCTGCAAGGTGAAACTTCTCAGTTTGCATCGTTACTCCACCAAATCCACAACAGCGGTTTGGATCACTCATCTCCTGCATTGGATAGTTTTGCGCAAGTAGATTACGAGGCTCTTGCCAGATTCCTTGTACTTTTCTCGCATGGCAAGGGTCATGGTAAGTGACGACGTCATCAAACTTTTTACCTTTTTGTTCCAGTAATTTAACCAGATCGGTATTGTTATAGAGCCATGCAGTTGCCATATGTATCTTCTCAGCTACTTTTTCTGCACGTTCTTTCCAATCAGGCATGTCATGATTTTCAAAGAAGACTTGCCAGTCATGTTTTATCATCGCTGAACAGGTTGCTTCAGGAATAAGCATCGCATCACACTCATCCATGAAACTTTCAAAATACTCTATATTTTTTTTCGTCATGTATTCTACAGAACTCACATCCCCTGTAAAATAGGCAGGTGCACCACAACAGAGCTGTTTTTTAGGGATAAATACATCAATATTCAATTGCTTCAGTATCTCTAACAAACTCTCACCGATGTCGGTATAGTTATAGTTGGCAAGACATCCAATGAAGATTGCTACACGAGGGTTTTGCTTCTCTTGCATTGGTGCAGGTATCTCTTCAGGGTGGCTATTTAAAAAGCTTGTTTTTGCCATAGAGGGAAGCAGTCTTCCTTTTTTTACCATCGGGAGGGTAAATCTTGCTCTAAGACCTCTGCCTTTCTCATCTACAGATAATGCACAGGTTTTGAACATAAAACCAAGTTTCATGACTAGGTCCATGATCTTACGGTGGCGAAGCAAGTAGAAAAAACCACGTTTAAACCATGCGATACCAAATTTGTCTGCAATATCCGCACGTACTTCTTCGATGACCATGTCTGTAGCCAATGAGTTAGGACAGACATCGACACAATTGGTACATAAAAAACAACTTTCAAAGATGTCTTTGGCATTTTTATCTAACTCCAAATCTCCCTGTTGATAGGCACCTAAAAGGTCAATGAACCCACGAGGAGAGGTTGTTTCATCCGGGTTGATCTGGTGAATGGTACATACTGGGATGCATTTCCCGCATTTGATACATGCTTCACTGGTATCGGTAAAGTTAAAAATATCTTCAATTTTTTTACTCATTGTTTTTAGTGTTTCCTCTTATGCTAGGTTTTCTTCTCTACTTTTTTAGAAAAAGTAGGCAAAAGTGTTGATCCTCTCGAATCGCTTCGCTTACGCGGATGCTAGGATCAACATTATAAATAAGATATTATACCGTTTTAGAAAAGCTTTTTTTGCTTTGAGCATACTTTTTCATATAGGCATCAAATGGCATTGCTATGTTTCGTATCAGCAGGGTACCTGTGGTGCTTACGGTTATTTTATCTTCTGTGATACTGACTAACTCAGCCTCTACAAACTCTTGCAAGGCCTCTAATGCATCAGTAAAGTATGTTTTAAAATCTATGTTATGCTCGGCATTTACTCTTTTCATATCTATAGAAAAGTTTGCCATAAGCTCCATGATCACTGCTTTACGAAGGTAGTCATCATCACTTAGATTCACTCCTCTCTCAAAAGGCAGTTT
>JBFEKK010000082.1:0-4596 GCA_041552675.1 Sulfurovum sp. | reverse complement strand
CTATCTCTTCACTTGTTCTAGGAGAAGTAGTGATGACAATCTCATAATCTTTGTATGCGTCAACTATCGTATCTAATTGTGCTTGTAGTTTTTCTTTCGACATCGTGAAAATTTTATTGTCACCACCTATAACAATACCTATGGACTTTCCGCCTGCCTTGTAAATACCTTTAGGCTCCACATAAGAAAAGTTTGCAGGTATTTCTATAATGTTTTTCTGCTTAGGCGGCTTGTCATGGCTTTGGGCAAAAATGATATCAAAATCATATCGATATCCGCGAGGTAACATCATAGCTACAGATTTTGCATGCATTTTTTTGGCCAAGACTTTAGTCGCATATGAAGTTGTAGAACCTGTTCCCACAACTATATCATATACTTTGTCTACCTTCACATCAAACAGTTTGTCTGTACTTATACCTATTCTATCGAGTATATAACTAAGCGTTTTAAACCATTTAGATTTAAATTTCACTGGTATAACATCATAAGAAAGATCCAAATATTTTACAAAAGCGACAGACTGATTAAGGTGACCCATACGACCATCACTGAGTATAAGCACCCTACTCACAGTCGCCACCTGTTATGCATCCAAAACCATTGAGCCGGATATTTTCTAATAACTGCTTCTAAAGCTTGATTATATTTCAAAGTCATTGCCTCTAGCTTTTTCTCTTTATCTTCAATTTCATCTGCAACATAATCTATAGGTTCATTAATAATGAGTTCATATAATCCATCACTGTTTCTAACAACAAATACAGGTATAACTAAAGGGTCCAATGCTAATTTCAATGAGGCAACAGACAAAGTGGTTTCAGCAGATTGTCCAAAAAAATTCAACTTGGCACTATGTGAACGACCTGATTTTTGATCGATCAGTAATCCAACTGTTCCCTGAGCTTTTAACCTTTTCATCATTGATAACATAGCTTTATCTTTACTTGCAGCATCATTGCCATATTTTTCACGAAATGGTGTTGTAATGTTGTCTTCTATAAGTTTATTATTTCCTTTACGACCTATCACTATCATAGGAAGTCCATTTTTAGCGATAAAATGTGCCATAAGTTCCCAGTTAGAGAAATGTGCCGTCATAAAGATAATTCCATGTGGACTATTTTGTGCTAAATTTTGTAGTTTCTCTTTGGCTTCATCTTTATTTTTTATCGCTTTTTCGATATCAAACTTTCCTATAAACATTAACAGAATTTCAGAAATAGTTTTAGAAAGTTCAATGTAGACTTCTTTAGAAAGTGACATTATCTCTTCAGAACTTTTTTCAGGAAATGCCATAGTGAGATTTGTGATTGTCAGGTTACGTCTTTTTTTATCCAAATGGTAAACAAGAAGTGTAAGACCTTTAATAATGGCATAAATAAATGATTTTGGTGCTATCTTTGCCAACCCTAAAAATAGTTTTACCAAGCTATATTCTATTTTCTCTCTCATACCCAACCTGACTTCTTTAATACGCTATTTTACCCAAATAGCCTAAAGGATGCAGGCCAAAACATCTGCTTTCAATTTAATTTGCTATAATCATGGTAATTTATAGCGTGTTAAAGGAACAATATCGTGATAGGAATCGTCGATTACAAGATGGGAAACCTTGCTTCTGTTATCAATGCTTTTGCTAAAGTCGGAGCTGATGCTACTTTAGAGAGTGACCCTGCTAAACTGAGCCAATATGACAAACTCATCTTACCTGGTGTAGGAGCCTATGGTGATGCTATGGAACACCTTAGAGAAAATGGTATGGATGAAGCGGTCATTGCTTTTGCTGCTTCAGGGAAACCACTTTTGGGTATCTGTTTGGGGATGCAGTTGCTTTTTGAGAGTTCTGAAGAGTTTGCAAAAGATGAGCATGGTACACAAGGCTTGGGACTCATTCCGGGTAAAGTAGTCGCTTTTGATGAAAAGAAATTTGATCATCCTCTCAAAGTACCTCATATGGGTTGGAATGAACTTTTTCAAACAAAAGAAACGGCTATTTTTGCTGGGTTAAATAAAGACTTTTATCTCTATTTTGTCCACTCATTCCATGCAGTATGTGACGACCAGTACGTCATAGGGAAAACACACTATGGCTATGAGTTTGTATCGGCCGTACAAAATGGAAACATTTACGGCATCCAGCCACACCCTGAAAAAAGCCATGAAAATGGTTTAAAGATCATAGAAAATTTTGCAAAACTATAGGAAAAGAAAACATGACAATACTACCAGCAATAGACCTTAAAGACGGTAAAGCAGTAAGACTAAGCAAAGGGCTCATGGAGTCTGCAAAAATTTACTCGGATGAACCTTGGCAAGTGGCTAAACGGTTTGAAGAACTTGGATCTGAATGGGTTCACCTTGTTGACCTTAACGGTGCCTTCGCAGGTAAGCCTGAGAACTTAGAGCAGATCAGACAAATCCGTGAGCACTGCAACCTCAAACTTGAACTGGGTGGGGGTATCCGTGATGAAGAGACGATCAAAATGTATTTGGACCTGGGTATCGATAGATTGATCTTAGGTTCCATAGCAGTAAAAGATGCACAATTTGTTAAAGATATGGCAGCGAAATACCCTATCGTTGTTGGCATCGATGCTATAGACGGTATGGTCGCTGTAGAAGGTTGGGGAGAAGTGAGTGATATGAAAGCCACTGACCTTGCACGGGAATTTGCCAATGCAGGTGTACAAGCGATCATCTGTACCGATGTAGGCCGTGACGGAATGATGACAGGAGTCAATATAGATTTTACACTGGAAATTCAAAAGGCTTCAGGACTTGAGACGATCGCTTCTGGCGGATTAAAAGATATGACAGATATTAATGCGCTCATAGAGGCGGGGATCGATGGTACTATCGTAGGTAAGGCATTTTATGAAGGTACCCTTGACCTGGAAGAAGCATTTAAGGTATCCAATGCAAGATAAGTATTATGAACTAACCATCACACTTGATGATGATTTTGTAGATTTTATAGCAGACTTCGTTGCCAATATTTATGGTGAAGGACTGGAACTTGGTACAGGGAAGATCATCGTACGAAGTGAATCTGATTTAACTTTCGTTAAAGATGCACTTGTATCATTGTCAGGTACTTTAAGTAATGCCATCAAAATGGACTATACACTGGAAGAGAAAGAAAATGTAGACTGGATAAAGACGTATCAAGACTCTATCCAGCCTATAGAAGCTGGTAAATTCTACATTTTTCCAAGCTGGTATGAGCCTAAAGAAGCGTTTATCAATATCAAAATAGACCCTGCTCTTGCTTTTGGTTCAGGACATCATGCAACAACATTTTCATGTTTAGAAGCAATAAGCTCTTATGTCGATGCAGGTAAGTCTGTCATAGATGTCGGTTGCGGTTCTGGTATCTTAGGTCTTGCATGTAAGAAGCTGGGGGCAAACGTAGAACTTTGTGACACGGACCCTCTTTCTGTTGAAAGTTGTAAAGAGAACTTTGCACTCAATGAAGAAAACTATGATAAATTGTGGGAAGGCTCTATAGACAAAGCAGAAGGTACCTATGATATAGTGATTGCAAATATCATAGCAGATGTACTCAGATTTATTGCAAAAGATTTAAAATCTGCCTGTAAAGAGGATGGTATATTGATACTTTCAGGTATTTTAGATAAAAAAGAAAACCTAGTAGTAGAATCATTTAAAGAACTTACACTAGTACAAAGAATACTTAAAGATGAGTGGGTCACACTCGTATACAAGAAGGAAATAAATGGCTAAGCAAAACAATAACCAAGATAATAATAACAATAATAATTTTTTTAACAACAACCCACTATTGGCATTTGCTATCTTTTCTATCGTTATCATCATGATCTTTAAATCGTTTGTAGGTGATAGTGGTGGTCTAGGTAATATGTTGGACAGCAACAATGTCACACAAACCAAAACCGTAAAATACTCAGAGATCAAGAGTGAAATAGCAAAAGGGACGATCACGTCAGTAAAACTTACTCCTACAACGATAGAAGCTATCGCTGATGTTGATGGACGTAAAACGCGTTTTGTTGCACAAAATGTCCCTACCTATGACAAAGAGCTTATCCCTCTTTTGGAAGAAAAAAATATCGCCTATGAAGGTATCATGGGCGGAGGCTTTCTTTCTGACTTGTTAGGGTCACTGCTTCCTATCCTCATCTTCTTTGGTATTTGGATCTTTTTAGCCAAAAAAATGTCTAAAGGTATGGGTGGTGGCATACTGGGCGCAGGTAAAGCCGATAAGCTCATAAACTCTGAAAAGCCCGACACAAAATTTCATGATGTACAAGGAGTTGAGGAAGCCAAAGATGAAGTGAAAGAGATCGTTGACTTCCTTAAATTCCCTGAACGCTACATAGAACTAGGAGCAAAGATTCCAAAAGGTCTACTTTTAGTAGGACCTCCAGGAACTGGTAAAACGCTCCTTGCCAAAGCTGTGGCTGGTGAAGCATCTGTACCTTTCTTCTCTGTAAGCGGTTCAAGCTTCATTGAAATGTTTGTGGGTGTGGGTGCAAGTCGTGTGCGTGACCTTTTTGCCCAAGCTAAAAAAGAAGCACCATCTATCATCTTCATCGACGAGATCGATGCCAT
>JBFEKK010000081.1:0-4626 GCA_041552675.1 Sulfurovum sp. | reverse complement strand
TTTCTTGATAGATACTAATCTGCAGGTCGATAGTTTTTCTCTTTTTCCCGTTTTTCTTGTTTGATTTTTTCTTTATATGCTTTTTTCTTTTCTTCCATCATAGCAGCATCTTGCAAGTCTTCTTCATTGTCGTGACGGACCGCATCTATGAATTTACTATGGTCGTCAAATTGTCCTGTTCTTACAGCCCAAATCAAAGCCAGTAACCCTATGGCACCTAAAAATGTAGAGACACCTATCATTAAAATGACTATATTTTCTGACATTGTCTATCCTTCTTCTTGCATAAAAGCAAAGCTCCTATGCAATTCATCTCACTGAAGATTCGCCCTTGGCTCATTTCTTTTCCTTGAATTTTAAACTTTTTATACGCATAGAGTTACCGACCACCACCAGTGAGCTCAAACTCATGGAGAGTGCTGCCACAAGTGGATTGACAAATCCCATGACAGCTAACGGAACAGCAACGACATTATACAATAAAGAAAAGCCAAGATTTTCTTTGACTGCTCCAAACGTTCTCCGTGAGAGTTTATAAGATTCGTAAATACTTTCAGGTTTTTCATCTAAAAGCACTATATCACTGACAGAGATGGCCACATCTGCACCATTACCCATCGCTATGGAGATGTCTGAAGAAGCAAGGGCTATGGCATCATTGATACCGTCTCCGGCCATGACAACGACATGTCCCTCTTGATGGAATGTATCTATCAGCGCAGCTTTGTCCTGAGGGAGAAGTTTTGCATAGACTTCTTCTATCCCCACCTGTTTCCCCACTTTTTGGGCACTCTGCTCATGGTCCCCTGTAAGCATGACTACCTTGATCCCTAAGTCTTGAATGTTTTTGATGGCTTTGGCCGCACCTTCTCTGATGGTATCGGTCAGCTCAAACCGTGCGACAAGTGTATCGTCTATCATAAAGAAGAAGAGGGCATTTTGTGAATCTGTATCAACTTCGAGCTTTGAAGCTTTCATCAGTTCCGCATTGCCTCCAAGAAGTGATTGGTTTTTATATCTGGCTTTTATCCCTTTGGCTTCGATACTTGTGATCTCTTCAATCGTGAGTAGTTCTAATTTTTCATGCTCATCTTCAAGATATGCTTTGATCCCTTTAGAGATGGGATGGTTGGACGTACTGACAAGTGCATAGAGTAAAGAGGGGTCAAATGCTTCAATATAGTCTGATTTTACAACAGAGGGTTTGCCTTCGGTAATCGTACCGGTTTTGTCCAAAGCAAGTATGTCACTTTTAGCCATAGTTTCCAGAAAAGAGGCCTCTTTAAAAAGAATACCTCGTTTCGCGGCAACACTGATACCCACAAGGGTTGCCATAGGTGTAGCCAACCCTAATGCACACGGACAGGCAATCACGATAACGGAGATGCCTACGATGAGTGCCTGTTCAAAGCTGTCAGCCCAAAAGTACCAACCCACAAAGGTAAGTAAGGCAATCATGAGAATAACCGTTGAAAAATATCCCGAAACTGTGTTTGCCAATTGCTCTATACGTGGTTTTTTAGTGATGGATTCTTCAAGAAGGTTGACAATGGAGGTCAACATAGAGTTTGAAGCATCTTTGGTTGCACTGTAGTGTATAACGGAGTCTAAACATAGGGAACCACTTAAAATAGTGTCATGTTTCTTTTTATAGATAGGTTCATTTTCTCCTGTAAGCGAACTCTCATCAAAAGAGCCTTGTCCCCAGGTGACTTCACCGTCAATCACGACTTTTTCACCGGGTTTAAGTTCGATGATGTCTCCCACGATGATATTCTCAATGCTTACCAATGACTTTACTCCATCTTGCAGCGTGGTCACTTCAGTCGGTGTACTCCCCATAAGAGTATCCAATGTATCAACGGCATGCTTTTTACTTAGTACTTCAAGGTATTTTCCTACCAGTACAAAAGTGATGATCATCACCACCGAATCAAAGTAGACTTCTCCGCTTTGACTTACCATGGCGTAGATGGAGTAGATATAGGCGGAAAGTGCACCAGAAGCCACAAGGGTATCCATATTGACGATGTTGTTTTTATAGCCATAGTAGGCACCTCTGAAAAAGATCCATCCAGAGTAAAAAAGTACAGGTGTAGCCAACACGAATTCAGCCACATTGAGGATGTCTTTAAAGGATTGCTGTATCCCCCCAAAGTATCCGGCATAGTGTGCAACAGCCAGCCACATAATGTTCATAGCTCCAAATACAGCCACTAAAATACGAGAATAATATGTTTTTCGTGTACTGATGGCACGTTCCTCTTGGAGCTTTGGATCATAAGGGTAGGCGTTATAGCCAATGGAACGAATCGTTTCTATTATTTTGGAGAGTTTGATGACCTCGGGATCCCAGATGATCTTGGCTTTGTTGTTGGTATAGTTGATACTTGTTTCGATGACCCCATCCGTTTTATGCAGTACCTTTTCGTTGAGCCAAACACATGCAGAACAGTGGATACCTTCGATGATAAGGTTAATTTCACACAGTCCATCTTCATGGGTAGTGATGTACTTGTTTTTAAATCCTTCTAAGTCAAACTTTTCCAGATCTTCATTGCTTTGTATCGCAGGCTGGAGTTTAGTATCGCCTAACTTGTCATAAAAGGTATCTAGTCCTTCGGAGTTTAAGAGATGGTAGACACCCTGACAGCCTTTACAGCAGAAGAACAGCTGTGTCTCATTCTGCTGTTCAGCGATCATCACTTCTTCAGGAAAAGTAAGATTACAGTGGGTACATGCGATGTCTGCCAAATAGGTTTCCTTAATTGATTATAATATGCGTATTATTCCACATTACGAGAAGTATATATATTTTATCTAAATATGGGTAAAATCTTCTATGGAAAATGCACTTTTATTTACGATCATCCTTCTTTTTGCAGAACTTTTTGAGGCATATATTCAGCGTGCCCAAACGCTTTTTGGTGTTTTGGAAAAACTCTATACCTATTATCAGAAAAGTATCTTTCTGTTTTTTCTCATCCAACCAGGATTTTACTTTATCTTGTTTATTGTGCTGCTTACCGGAGTATTGAATTTTACTATGGTATTTCTTTTAGCGATTAAAATTTTTGATATATTTTATAAAATTGAACTGATTAAAAAAGTGTTTGTCGAGCGTGAAATATCCCAAGAGATAGCACAAATGTTAGAATGGAAAATACCCTCAATGTTTTTTTTGATGGGAGCCGCCTTGTATCCTCCGTTATTGTTTTATGCTCTAACATAAATGAATGTGACCAGTCATAGAGCAAGATGCTGAATCTGGCATAGTGTCAATGTAGACTGTTAAGCTTTCCCAAGAGGCGTCCTTTAATTATAATTTCAGCCAAAAAGGATTATAATGCTATTACTACACGTAGCATATCGTATGGCTAACGTACAATCTCCATAATGCATATTCAAAACAAGAGGAAATATGAGCGATAATAAAAAATCTTCTAACGGCAATGCTGCTAGCAGGAAAAACAGAACACACGTACCAGTAGATGGCTACAAAATAGAAGACCTTCAACAACTTCCACTGACAGAACTTGTAACTATAGCAAAAGAAGTAAAAGTTGAAAATCCCAATGAATTTCAAAGAAAAGATCTTATTTTTGAAATCCTTAAATCACAAGTGAGCCAGGGAGGGTTTATCCTCTATACGGGTATTCTTGAAGTGATGAACGATGGTTTTGGTTTTTTACGTTCTATTGATGGAAACTTTGCCAACTCGAGTAATGACACCTATGTAAGCGGTACACAGATCAAACGATTTGCATTGAGAAATGGTGATATCGTGACAGGTCAGGTACGTTCTCCTAAAGACCAAGAGAAGTATTATGCACTTCTTAAAATTGAAGCGATTAATTATTTACCTCCAGAGAAGTCAAAACAGAGACCTCTTTTTGAAAATCTTACACCATTGTATGCAAGTGAACAACTCAAACTTGAGTATAACCCAATGAAAATGACAGGACGTGTACTGGATCTCTTTACTCCTATAGGAAAAGGACAAAGAGCACTGATCGTAGCTCCACCACGAACAGGTAAAACAGAACTTTTAAAAGAACTGGCTCATGGTGTTACGCACAATAATCCCGATGCTTCGCTTATGGTACTTCTTGTAGATGAAAGACCTGAAGAAGTAACAGACATGCAACGTTCAGTGAAAGGTGAAGTGTATGCTTCAACATTTGACCTTCCTGCACAAAATCATGTAAGAACAGCCGAAATGGTGATAGAAAAAGCCAAAAGACGTGTAGAGATGGGGAAAGATGTCATCATCTTACTTGACTCTATCACAAGACTTGCACGTGCCTACAACACAGTAACGCCAAGTTCAGGTAAAGTACTTTCTGGTGGTGTGGATGCCAATGCCCTGCATAAGCCAAAACGTTTCTTCGGTGCAGCCAGAAACATAGAAGAGGGTGGTTCTTTGACCATCATTGCTACAGCACTTATAGATACTGGTAGCCGTATGGATGAAGTGATCTTTGAAGAGTTTAAAGGTACAGGTAACTCTGAAGTGGTTCTCAGCCGTCACGTCTCTGAAAGACGTATCTATCCTGCGATCGATGTAACGAAATCAGGAACAAGAAAAGAAGAATTGATGATGGATCCTGAAACCCTTCAAAAAGT
>JBFEKK010000080.1:0-4652 GCA_041552675.1 Sulfurovum sp. | reverse complement strand
CACAGGTATCGAGAAAGAACTTACCGATGACCTGGTATTTACCGCTGCTTCAACCAGTATTAAAGCTGGAGACAAGGTTATTGCCAAAGGTAAAGTCGTTGTCAACAAAGATTTTGGATATGGCTACTTCTATAAAGTACTGATCCAGGATGCTACATTTGGAGTCAAATAATATGGCAACTTTTAAGAGTATAGAAGCATTCCCAGAGGCGCTTTTAGAGACACTGAATATACTGAATTTTACTACGATGACTGAAATACAGGAAAAGGCTATCAGCCCTATCCTGGAAGGTAAAGACATCTTAGCGCAATCCAAGACAGGATCTGGAAAAACATTGGCCTTTGGATTACCCTGTGTGATACATACAGATACCAATAACTATAAGCCACAGACTATTATCATTACTCCAACACGTGAACTGGCTGATCAAATAGCTGTTGAGCTGAGAAAAGTTGCAGCCTATAAGGCCAATCTCAAAATACTTACACTCTATGGTGGTGTGCCACTTCGCGCACAAGCTGAATCACTGGCCAAAGGGGCACATATACTTATCGGTACACCAGGACGTATACAAGACCACTTGGCTAAAGAGACACTGGTACTTGACAGTATTAAAACACTGGTACTCGATGAAGCGGATCGTATGCTGGATATGGGCTTTTATGATGAGATAGTCAAGATAGGTTCCAACATGCCACGTACAAAACAAACCCTGCTCTTCTCGGCAACATTCCCGGATAAAATAGAAAAACTCGCTAAAGCACTATTGAAACAGCCCATTACCATCAAAGTAGACACGGTTCAAGAGAGCGATAAGATAGATGAAATAGTCTATGAGACATCTGATAAATTGAAGACACTTACAGCGCTGATCCAATCTTATAAACCAGAGTCACTCCTTATTTTTTGCAACACTAAAGCAGAAGTCATGGCTCTCACTGATACGTTACATCAACGTGGACATTCTGTTATAGACATCCATGGTGACCTTGAACAAAGAGATCGTAACGAATCTGTGATCGCTTTTTCCAATGGTTCCAAACGTATCATGGTAGCTACAGATGTTGCTTCAAGAGGTTTGGATATCAAAGACATCGAACTGGTCATTAACTATGACTTGCCCTTTGATCAAGAGGTCTACACTCACCGCATTGGTCGGACAGGACGCGCAGATGCCAAAGGTACAGCCATCTCACTCTATGGTCCACGGGACAGTGAAAAATGCGCTTACATTACCTCTTCTGCACGTACCGCACAGATGAAAGACTTACGTGTAGATGCAAGCTTTAAGATGGTCGCTGAGTATGATACACTTTGCATTAACGGCGGTAAAAAAACCAAGCTTCGTGCGGGAGATATACTCGGTACTTTATGTAAAGAGATAGGCATTGACCCAAAGATGATAGGAAAGATAAATATCACAGATACGAAGTCTTATGTTGCGCTACACCATACTGTAACAGACAAAGTATTTAAAGCATTAAAGAAAACAGCGATCAAGAAGAAAAAATATGTCACCTGGATATTGAACTAATCTTTCAATATCTTTTTTCTTCTTTGATTTCTCACTATATAAAAAATTGTGATCAAGACCACACAGAGAAGTGCGATCAATGTGGCAGACTGTAGATACTCAGAGATAAGTGCTTCGTTTGAGCCCAGCACATAACCTAAGGCCACTAAAACAATCACCCATATTCCTGCACCCAGCCCTGAATAAAAAGCAAATTTAGCCATATGCATACGTGCAAGTCCTGCAGGAAGAGAAATGAGTTGTCGTATACCCGGAATGAGTCTTCCGTTGAAAGTGGAGAGTTCTCCATGTTTGATGAAAAAGGCTTCGAGTTTATCTAATGTTTCTTCTTTAATAAAAAAGTATCTGCCATAGCGTAAAATAAATTTTCTTCCAAAATGCATCGCCAGATAGTAGTTGAAAAGTGCCCCGGTCACAGAACCCACTATACCTACTAAAACAACCATATAAAGATTCATTTCCCCTTTGAATGCTAAATATCCAGCAGGTATCATGACAATTTCACTGGGAAAAGGGAAAAAGGTACTCTCAAGAAACATGAGAAGAAAGATACCCAAGTAGCCCATATCACCAATGTAACTTACAATGGTTTGGGCTATCTCGTGTATCATGAAAAGGTGTTAATCACTATTCGCTATATGCGCCAACAGCGGTAAGTCTTTTGTACCGCTGATCAAGCATTTCATCTTCAGAAAGTTCTCTCAGTGCTTTAACACTCTCAAGGAAATACTTTTTAAGTACATCTGCTGCTGTCTCTTTATCGCGATGTGCACCTATCAGAGGCTCATCAAGTACATCATCTATCAAACCATGTTCAAGTAGATAATTTGGTGTGATCTTCAATGCTTTCGTTGCAGCTTCAACTTTACTTGGGTCATTCCATAAGATCGCGGAACACCCTTCAGGTGAAATGACGGCAAATACAGAATAACGCATCATGGCAAGTTTGTCGGCAACACCAATAGCAAGTGCCCCACCTGAACCACCTTCACCTATTACAACAGAAACCATTGGCACTTTCACCGAAGAAAATTCAAATAGATTTTTAGCAATAGCCTCACTCTGACCTCTCTCTTCTGCCCCAAGCCCAGGGTATGCACCCGGAGTGTCTATAAGCATCAGCACAGGGATGTCAAATTTTTCTGCCATTTTTACTGCACGTAATGCTTTTCTATATCCTTCAGGGTTTGGCATACCAAAGTTTCTTTTGATCTTATTTTTAACACCGCGTCCCTTTTGTTCACCGATAAGCATCGTCTTCTGTCCATTGATCCAACCAATGTAACATAAGATAGCAGGGTCATCTCTAAATGCACGATCACCGTGAATTTCATACGCATCATCCATCAAAAGTCTGATGTAGTCTAAAGCATAAGGTCTATCCGGGTGACGTGCAAGCTGAAGTTTTTGAAAATCAGTCAATGCGCCAAAAGTCTTTTGTACTTCTTTGTCCAGCTCACTTTGATACTTATTTACAGCCTCGAAATTTGCTATGGCTTGCGCCGATACAATCTCTTCTTGTATCGATTCAATTTTGCTCTCAAAGTCTAAATAAGTTGCCATGCATGAATCCTTATATTTTCTTAAAGATAACTACGCCGTTTGTTCCACCAAAACCAAACGAATTACTCATGGCAATATTGATATCTGCTTTTCTAGCCTCATTAGGTACATAATCCAAATCACAGTTTTCATCTGGCGTTGTATAATTAATCGTCGGAGGAAGTACACCATCTCTCATAGCCATAAGACATACTACTGCTTCTATGGCACCTGCCGCACCAAGACAGTGACCCACTTGACCTTTAATAGAACTTACTGGAGGACAGTTCTCTTTGCCACCAAACAATTCTTTAAGCGCTGCTGTTTCATTTTTGTCATTAATTGGTGTTGACGTACCATGTGCATTTACATAATCTATTTTTGGCTCGCCTGCCATCTTATAAGCACCCTTCATCGCTCGAAGAGGTCCATCCATAGTTGGTGTAGTAATATGATTTGCATCACCGCTTTCACCAAATCCGATCAGTTCACCATAGATCGTCGCACCTCTTGCAACTGCATCTTCATAAGTCTCTAATACCAGTGCAGCTGCACCTTCGCCCATCACAAAACCATCACGATCAGTATCAAACGGTCTAGAGGCAGTTTGAGGATCATCATTTCTTGTAGAGAGTGCTTTCATTGCAGCAAATCCACCGATACCTACTTCACAAATAGCAGATTCTGCACCAACGACCAACATTTTATCTGCCGTACCGACCATGATAGACTTTGCAGCCTCACCGATAGCATGTGTACCTGCAGCACAAGCAGTTACTGATGAAAGGTTTGGACCTTTAAGTCCTTGATAGATAGAGATAAATCCACCTAGCATATTGACAAGTGAAGAAGGGATGAAGAATGGAGAAATTCTTCTTGGTCCTTTTATTGCACATACGACTGAGTTCTTTTCGATATTTGGTAATCCACCAATTCCTGAAGCAGAAGCAACACCGAATCTTTCCATATCTACATCTTCTGGAAGTTTAGCATCTTCCATGGCTTCCAAAGCAGCTTTAAGACCAAGCTGTATAAATCTGTCTGCTTTCTTTGCCTCTTTTGCGTCAAGCACAGTGAGTGGATCAAAGTCTGTTATTTCACCAGCGATACTAACAGCATGCTTTTCTGTATCAAACGACTTGATATTTTTGATACCGCATTTCCCTTCTACGATCGCAGAAAATGCACTTTCTTTATCTAGTCCTAGAGAATTTATCATTCCTAAACCTGTAACTACAATTCTTTTCACTGGCTCTCCTATTCCACTTTATATAAAATATATATGAGTATTTCAAAAAATATTCATATATATTTTATCAAATCCCCCGAGGGGAACTTAACTTATACGTTTTCGATAAATTTGATAGCATCAGCTACAGTTGCGATTGCTTCTGCTTGATCATCAGGGATTTCGATATCGAATTTCTCTTCAAGTGCCATTACCAATTCAACAACATCAAGACTATCAGCCCCAAGATCTTCTACGAATTTAGACTCTTCTTTCACCTCATCCGGGCTCACGTTTAGTTGTTCAACAACTACTTCTTTTACATCATCAAATAATGCCATTGACTT
>JBFEKK010000079.1:0-4697 GCA_041552675.1 Sulfurovum sp. | reverse complement strand
TGATGATCATACGAGTTTATATCCTACACCACGCACGGCCTGTATACGTTTATTATCACCCAATTTTGTACGTATCTTTGAGATAATAACATCTAAACTTTTCCCTTGTGAATCCATACTCATAGCTCTAGAAGTATTGATGATCTGTTCACGTGATTGTGTAATGCCCTGATGTTTTACCAGTAAAGAGAGGACTTCAAATTCAGCAGGTGTTAAAGAGAGTGCTTCTCCTTTAAAATAGATAGTGTCCCCTTTCAGTTCAAAATCACTTTTAGGCGTGGATAGCTTGTTATTCTCTGATTTAGAGTAACGTCTAAGAAGTGATGTTATACGTGCATACATCTCTTTAGGGTCATAGGGTTTAGGCAAGTAGTCATCTGCACCTAGTGCAAAACCTTCCACTTTATCATTGATGTCCGAACGTGCTGATGAGATAATGATAGGAATATCATATTTCTCCACAACCTCTTTACATACTTCCAGGCCATCCATACCCGGAAGTGTAAGATCTAATATAAGAAGATCATATTTCTTAACACCAGCACTCAGACCGAGATAAGGGTCTTCATAGTTAGTGACTTTGATGTCATATTGTGCAAGATACTCAGAGAGCAATTCTGCAAACTCTGTATCATCTTCAATCATTAAAATATTTATCATGGTTACCTCATATAGTATCTGTATATTATCATTTTAATGACTAAAGGTTAATTGAAGTCAAATGGAATGCTATAGTATAAATGCTCTCTGCATGTACTGTTTGATCTCCTCAAAGCCAAAAGCATGATCTGTAAAATACTCAAAAGCGATGATGCCTTGATAGAGTAGCATATCAGATCCATCTTTTGTCGGTTTCTTGTATTTCCTTGCAAGTTTTAAAAAGGGTGTCTCTTTTCCATAGATAACATCTACACAGGCCTTTGCCGTGGGGATGACTGCTTCGAGTATCTCAGATGGAGCTGGGAGTGAATCATCTTCAAGACCAGCAGAAGTCATGTTGATAACCAAGTCATAGGGTTTTGGATTAAAATCATCAAAGGTATATGTTTCAAATCCATGGTCTTTGAAGTAAGTGAGTCTACCTCCACTACGATTCAGAATAGTCACATCATAGCCTGCTTCTTTGAGGAGGATAGAAGTAGATTTTGCTGTACCCCCCGCACCTAAAAAAAGTACGGTTTTGACATTCTCAAATTCTGAAATGGCTTTTAAAAAACCTGGAGCATCTGTATTGTATCCATAGAGTTTCCCCTCTTTTTCAACGATAGTATTCACTGCACCTACTTTTTGGGCAAAAGGATCCAATACATCACAAGCAGCATACGCATACTCTTTATGAGGTACGGTAATGTTAATACCTTTTAGGCCAAGTGAAAAGAATGTTTCTTTAAGCTTGTTTCCATCTTCAAGCAGGTAGCGTGTATAACATCCGTCAACATTCAACCCTTGAAAAGAAAGGTTGTGCATCAGTGGAGATTTGGAATGAGAAACTGGATTCCCAAAGATGGCAAAGAGCTGTTTCATAGTGATATTTGGCTCATCTTTAGAGTGTCTCCATTTCTTTCAATGTGGAGAGCAGTGCACCCAATTTATTTTTCACTTCCAGGTATTCTAATTCTGGTTTTGAATCTGCAACCACACCAGCACCAGCTTGCAGTGTGATACTGTCTGGTTTGATGAGTGAAGTACGTATGGCGATGGCTGAATCCATGTTCCCGTCAAAAGAGAAGTACCCTACAGAACCAGAGTAGAAACCACGTTTTAAACCTTCATATTGTGCGATGAGCTTCATGGCCTCTATCTTGGGAGCACCTGTCATGGTTCCTGCAGTAAAAGTAGCAGCAAAGAGGTCAAACATATCTTTATCCTCTTGTAGCATGGCTTCAACATCCGATACCATATGCATGACATGAGAGTATTTTTCTACACGCATCATATCAGTGACTTTCACTGTACCTGTCTGTGCCACACGTCCCACATCATTTCGCCCCAAGTCTATGAGCATAAGATGTTCAGCACACTCTTTAGGATCGTTCAGCATCTCAAGTTCCAACTCTCTGTCTCTATGGTGGTTTTTACCTCGTTTACGTGTACCTGCGATAGGACGTAGAAGTATCTCACCATCTGTTAGACGTACCATCACTTCTGGTGAAGAACCACAGATAGAGAAATCTTCATAGTCCAGTAAGAAAAGATAAGGTGAAGGGTTTTTAGAACGTAGTATCCTGTAAAAACTTAATGGGTCTATCTTCCCTTTTTGTGTATATCTGTTGGCTAAAAGTATTTGGAAAATATCTCCGGAGCGTATGTTCTCTTTAGACTCCACAACGAGTTCTTTAAAACGTTCTTCATCTATACTGAAAGTGCCTTCACCCTCAAGTACCACTGGCTTAAGAGCCATTGGGGTGCATGTATTTTTCAAGATAGCTTCAATAGCACTCATTCCCTCTTTCATAGAGTCATCATTTAATATCATCGTGAGTTTTGCACTCTTGTGTGAGTAAGCAATGATGATCTTTGGACGTACCAGATCAAGGTCAGGTGTATCAAGTGGATCTAGTAGGTCATCCATACTCTCTTCGAGTACAGGTTCAAATACTTTTACCATATCATAGGCGATAAAACCTATAAATCCATCTACAAAAGAAAAGCCAAGTTCTAAAGCTTTTTCTTTATAGGCAGTTTGGTCAACAGCTTTATAATATGTTTTTAAAAAACTGAAGGGGTCTTCTTTTAAGGTTTTTTTATTACCGTTTTTGTCGGTATAGATGGTTGTTTTATCTTTATAGCTGAGGCGTTCTTGTGCACCTACAGTGATAAAAGAGAAGTTGCCATCACTGGTATTGACGACACTCTCAAAAAGCATGGTGACTTCATTGGGAAAAATTTCTTTTATTTTTCCATAGAGTGCAACAGGAGTGAGTTGATCAAAAAGTACTGTTTTATGCATTGTTATCTACCTTTTATTATAAAAGCACGTTTATGTATGCGGTCTTTTACATCGATGAGAGCACGATTAACGGATTCTCTATCTCTATAAGGACCTATTAATAATCTTTTGATTCCGTTTCTATCAGGTTTTGTCATTATATATTTGTACCCATTATTTTGAATGACTGATATAAAACGTGTGCTTGGTTTCTTTCTATACGCACCTACTTGAACATAGTATTTTTGACTATCTACCGTTTTAGGAACAGGCTTGGTGGTTAAAGGTTTTCTCACCGGTTTTTTTACATGCTGCACTACTGGTTTAGGTGTTTTCACAATAGGAGTTTGTACTTTTTTAGGTTTGACAGGTGCAGTAACTTGAACGGTTTCTTGCCGTCTTTTTTCTTCGGCCTTTCTCTTCTCCTGTACTGCTTCCCAGTAGGCTATGTCAGCTGCATCTTTTGCTTCTTTTTCTTTTATCGTTAGCGAAGGCTCTTGACCGATGACTGGTTTGGTTGTTTTTGTAACAGGTGCTTTAATCTCTTGATCCAGTATATTTGAAAGTACGGGTTCTTTTTTTCTCTCTACGGCTTGAGGTATCTCTGGTAGTCTTGGTTCTTCTTTCTTGACCACTACAGCCGGTTTTTCAATGATCTCCGTTTTTTTTGTTTCAACTACCGCTGCTTGGGGTTTACTCTCGATAATATTTGAAAGAGATGATGCTTCTTTTACTTTTTGTGACTTAGGTGTCTCTTTCAACTGCAGCTCTGGTGCTATCATCTCTGTTGTGTTCTCTTCAAAAGCAAGCCCATTTCCATTTGGCGTTTTAAGTAAAATTTTCGTGAGGATAATAGCCACTATCAATACAACGATCAGTAATGCGATAATGGTTAAAAAGCTTTTGGTTTTACTATTTTTAGGTTCGATATTATCGATAATGAGGTCATCAAGATTGTGATCATGCATAAGGGGAGAGTCTCCAGATATAATTTTGTATTGATTATATCATATTTATATATATTATTTAAATTTTAGAGTCTATTATAGGGTAGTGTGACAATATTGTATGCTTCTGGCAATGTCAATGAAGGTAAACATTTCCACTTTTTAGTCATTTTTTCTTTGAGTGCATTTGAAAGTGTCTGAAGTTGAGCATCTGCCTCTTCCAATGGTAGTTGTTCCACTCTTATAAATACCTGTAATCGTTCAATATCTTTACCTTGATAGATATGATAGTCAGTGATATTGAGTGTCTTAAAGAGGTGCTTGATAAGATGCTGAAATCGTTTATGTTCGTCACCTTTATATTCAATGAGCAAATAGTTGGTATGGTTATCTTTCAGTAAGGGTGCTGCGATATTATATTGTCTATTTTGGTGTTGCTCAAAGAGCAGTGGAGTAAGTGGTTCATTGATACGTTCAAATTTGGCATAAAAGGTACGGTTGCTAAACTGAATTTGTTCAACAATCGTATTTCTTTTAATGTAATAATGGTCATCAAAAAGATCTAAATCAAAAACTTTTATTTTCAGACCTTAGTAGATAGATTTGTCATAGATGACAAAATCTTGTGCCAGTACTTTCATCTCTTCTTTAATCGTTGCATGAAGTGCAGCATCATTGATATTGTCAAGTACATCAGCGATCTTGTTTGCGATGAGTTCAAACTCTTTTTCTTTCATCCCTCTGCTTGTAAGTGCAGGAGAACCGATACGTACACCTGAAGTCACAAATGGACTTCTTGTCTCACCAGGGACAGTGTTTTT
>JBFEKK010000078.1:0-4806 GCA_041552675.1 Sulfurovum sp. | reverse complement strand
TCCTTCTGGAACATCTTTATCTGGATTAGTAATGGCATCAGAAAGATACTTCGTATCATACTTTGCACCTATCCCTTTAAGACTTGGTCCAACTAAAACTGCATCCGTATCAATTGCGTGACATGAAGCACATCCATTCTGCGCATAAAGTGCTTTTCCATCTTTAGGGAAGTTACCTTTTGGTGTATCTTTGTCAGTGCCCTCAAACCACTTCTTATACTCATCTTTTTCCATTACAACGACCTTAGAGTACATGTATGAGTGGTCTGTACCACAGTACTCAGCACACTCTACATCATACTCACCCGTTTTAGATACATTAAACCATTGTTTAGTTGTACGACCTGGAACGACATCCTCTTTCATACGGAAAGCAGGAATATAATATGAGTGAATAACATCATTGACTGGTGCAGTCATTTCTAAGATGACATCTGTATTCACCGGTACATAGAGAGCAGTGATACCCATAGTACCCTCTTCAATGACTTTACCATTCTCATCCATAACAGGCTTTTTGAATACCCCACCAATTTTATGAACATGCCCGCTTTTGTTTGCAGGGTATTCATATTTCCACTTCCACTTAGAACCTTCAACCTTGATCACAACAGTTTCATCTGTTACAGTTGGCATTGTTCTGAACATTTGCATTGTCGTATTACCATAGTAAAAGAAAACCATCACTGCAATGATAGGAATGATCGTCCATGCTAATTCCAACCCAGTGTGATGGGTTAATGTACCAATATCTTCATCTTTAACTTTATCTGCACGATACTTCCATGCAAAGTAGAACATCGGTGCAACTACTGATAAAAATAGTGCAATTGAAATCCACACGTGCAGCCAAAACGCAAAATCAACATCTGCGTTAAAACTTGATGCACTTGTACTAAATCCTTCTAATTTATTACTCATATGTAAAACCCCTCTTAGTGTGCTGCAGGAGCAGTAATATGACTTTCAGCTCCAAATTGGAAATTGGCAACATCAATACCAATGACGATAATAAAGAAAACTGTAACTAAGGCTAATGCAAACCATACCATAGCTGAAATCAGTTTCTCACCTTTTAAGTGCATGTAGTAGATTACGATCAACCAAGCTTTAATAACTGCAATTAGCATTTGCGCTAAAAATGTTGAATGTGTCATAAACATATGCGGTTGAATAAATGTAATCGCCGTAAGTACCAATAGTCCTACCAGTACTTTATAATATATTTTTTTCTCTTCTTGATAATTTACTGTATTAGTGTCCACCTGTTGCTCCTCCTGCTCCGATCATGTAGTAGTAAGGGAATACGAATACCCAAATAAGGTGTACGATATCCCAGTATAGTGCGATGTTCCAATGTAAAATATGATGCTCAGTACTTACTTTACCCGCATTGATTCTTTTAAGTAACCAAAGCATAAGACCAATACCAATGATAATGTGGAATCCGTGGAGTCCAGTCATTGAAAAGTAAAGACCAAAGAATAATTTTTGACCAAATGGCAAAGATGACTCAGGTAATAGCTTATCATGCATCAAGAAGATACCGTGATGGTATTCAGCTGTCCATTCAAATCCTTTGATTACCAAGAAAGCAACCGCTAAAATGATAGTCGCCCATATCATAAGCTTGGCACCTTTTACATCACCAGCTCTCATTCTAAGTAATCCCAGACCCATTGTAAGTGCTGATATAAGTAGTATTACTGTATTGGTACCACCAAGCAATCTATTTAAAGATGCAGATGCATCTAAAAAATCTTGCGGGTGTAATGCATTATAGTAAGCAAGTGCAAGAAACATTGCACCAAACATCATTACTTCTGTTAACATGAACAGCCAGAAACCTAGTTTCCCGCCGTAAAAGTCACCTTGCCATCCTTGAACCTCATGCTGGTTCCCTTCGCGATCAGTCGCGATTTCAGGTACGTATTCGTGTCCCATTAGTCTATCCTTTGCATCGTTTCATAATTAAATTTAACCACTGGCTCACCATTTTTATATTCATATGGATCAAAATCAACATATGGCACTTTAGAGTGGTTCTCTAGTGGTGGTGGTGATGATGGTAAGTGCCACTCAAGTGTTGTAGCATTCCATGGGTTAGGCGTAGTTGCCTCACCTTTCGTCCAACCTTTAAAGAATACCCAGAACATATAGATAAGACCAGCGATAAAGATAACTGCTCCTACAAATGAAATTTGGTGGTAAATTTCAAATTCTGGCAAGTAGTCAAAATAACGTCTTGGCATACCGTAGTAACCAGCGATGAACATTGGGAACCATAGTAGGTTGAATCCGATAAAATTAAGATAGAAAGCAATTTTTGCTTTTGTTTCATTATACATTTTACCTGTAATAAGCGGGAACCAGTAGTGCATACCAGCAAACATCAAGAATACAACCCCACCAAGAATTGCGTAATGGAAGTGTGCAACTGTATAATACGTATCTTGTAAGTGCACATCCATACCAATCATCGTAATCGTAATACCAGTAATACCACCGATTGCAAATGTGATAATTGTTCCAAGAGCCCAGATCATTGGAGTCGAAAGAACGATTTTACCTTGATACATCGTAGCAACCCAGTCATAGAACTTAACACCTGTTGGAATAGCAACAAAGAAAGTTAAGAATGAGAATACTGTTTTAGCAATATCTGACATACCTGATGTATAGAGGTGGTGACCCCATACAAGATAACCAATACCTGCAATTGATGCTGAAGAAAGAGCGATCGTTCTGTATCCGAATACCTCTTTTCTTGAGAAAGTAGGAATAATTTCAGACATAATACCAAATGCTGGGAGAATCATAAGATAAACAGCCGGGTGAGAGTAGATCCAGAATAAGTGCTGGAACAATACAGGGTCTCCCCCTTTAGCTGGATCAAAGATACCAATACCAAAATACTTCTCTAAAATAGCAAGCACAAGGGTAATACCAACAACTGGTGTAGCAAGAAGTTGGATCCATGCTGTTGCATAGATACCCCATACAAACAGTGGCATTTTAAAGAAAGTCATACCTGGTGCTCTAAGTCTATGGATAGTAACTAGGAAGTTAAGACCTGTAAGAATAGAAGCAAATCCAAGTACAAATGCAGCCACAAGTGCCATAATAACGTTTGTTCCTGTGTTCATTGAGTATGGAGCGTAGAATGTCCAACCTGTATCAGCTACACCTTCACCAATAAATAGTGATGCAAGTGCAATACAACAACCCGCAATGTAGAGCCAAAATGTAAACCAGTTCAATCTTGGGAAAGATACATCTTTCGCACCGATCATCAATGGCATAACAATATTTCCAAATACTGCAGGAATCCCTGGAATAATAAAAAGGAAAATCATGATTACACCATGTAGTGTAAATGCCTGGTTAAATGTGTCTCCATCCATATATTGTCCGCCTGGTGCAAACAACTCTAGTCTCATTGCAAATGCTGTAAATACAGCTACAAAAAAGAATACAAACATAACAGCTGCATACATAATACCAATTCTTTTATGGTCAATAGTAAGCATCCACTGCATGAATGTACTTTTAGGGTGCCCAATGGCACAGTGTGTTTCGTCGAAATAAGTTTTACTCATCTAAGTCTCTCCTTTGGTTTTGATGTTCTTCTTGATCTCTTCTTCCTGCTTTTATAAGCCAGATAAAAAAGATAATTGTAATTGCTAATATCACTGTTGCTGCTATCTTCTCCCAAGCAAAAACATATGTTTTGCCTTTTGGGTCGTATGCGAAACAGTACAGTAATGTTTTAGCTATGGTCGGTCCAACCTTTCCTTGTGCTGACTCCAACACTGCCATTTTCACATCAAAAGGAAGTTGTTCGATACCATTAAGGTAACGTGTGATCTTCCCTTCTGGTGAAATAATTATCAATGACGCAGCATGAATCCACTCAACCACACCTGCTTTAGATACTTCCTTTTTATACGTAAATCCAACTTTGTCAGCCAATATAGCCGAAGAGTTGTTTTCACTTAGTAAAAAGTGCCAAGCATCCTTCACGTATGGTCTGTCCATTGAGTCTAGCATTGTTTTTCTCTTCGCTTTTGCCAAAGGTGGTGTTTCATCTGGTGCAAAACTGATAGTCAATGCTTTGTAGTCAGTATTTTCAGCCAAGTCAAGTCTAGACAGCATTTTTGCCATATCTTCTAGTTGTGGTGTACAGATACCTGCACATCTAAAGTAGTTCAAAGAGATAATCGTTGGTTTTCCATCCATATACTCTTTGAGTGTTCTACTTTTACCGTCTTCATCTATAAATGTTAAATCAAGTGGAACATATTCACCTAATTTTTCATTTACGCCTAAAGACTCTGCTTGTAATACAGTTAGAAACAATAATACAAGCATTACAATTTTCTTCATCTACACTCCCCTGATTATGTCTATATTTGTAAAAATACAGAATATTCTAGACCACACTCACTTAAATGGCAATGAAAACATATAGAGAAAACAGCATTTAACAGATAATTAACACTTTTAAGTTACAGAAAGTAATTTTTTTAATTTTATATAAGATTATGTAATTTTTTATATTATGTAAAGTAAATTGAGTATGGGGAAGGATTAGGTTGAGGGAAAGTTTACGCTTTCCCTTATTGACTTTGATAAGATGGGTAAAAATACTATAACACTTATAGTTAAAAAGGTTTAGGCTTTGCCTTTTGCACTTTGGATAGAATGAATATATTGGTAGTCTACCGCTATATTTTGTTCTTTAGGAAGATTGCTTGAGAGTCTGTGTATCATACCTTCAAAATCCTCAAAAAGATAGTTGGCCAT
>JBFEKK010000077.1:0-4874 GCA_041552675.1 Sulfurovum sp. | reverse complement strand
CGTGTTTTTGAAATGATCGTGAACATGTATGATATTAAATTACCTGTATATGAAGAAGATAAGGATGAAGCGAAACAGATACAAACATACAGAAAAGATATGACTGAAACAAAAGGTGTCACGCAACACTCTTTTAAAGATTTTTCCGGGAAAAATATTCTTATTGTAGAAGACAATCTTATTAACCAAAAAGTACTTCTCAACTTGTTGCATCTTTCTGAAATGAGTATCAGTGTAGCAAATAATGGACAAGAAGCTGTTGATATGGTGAAGCAGAGTAAGGTTCCATTTGATCTAGTGCTTATGGATATCAATATGCCTATCATGGATGGCTATACGGCTACACAAATGATACGTCTTGACAGTAAGTATGATGCCATGCCTATCGTCGCATTTACAGCATTGGTCCTGGAGAGCGAAATAGAAAAGATGTTCAACTGTGGTATCAATGCATTCTTAGCAAAACCGCTCAATTTAGGGAAACTCTATACGGCACTCTCTATATACCTTGATGATACAGCCAACGTGGCATCTGAGAAAAAAGAAGTTGAATCTCAAGAGACCATTAGTTATCAAGGGATCAATATTAATGAGGGTATCACCCATGCAAATAACAGTGAAGCACTCTATCGCGAAATATTAAAAGAGTTTGCTACTGCATATGGCACAAGTGATGAAATCTTCACTAAATTGATAAAAGAACACCGATATGAACAGGTAAAGATGTTATGTATAGATATGAGAGGATTAACAGGAACTATTGGTGCAGAGGATATGTATGCTTTGATCAATGAGATACTTCATCAGATCCTCTACAAAAAATATGAATTACTTCCTAATTATAATGAGAAGTATAAATTTGAGATACAAACATTAAATCGTTCTATCGAAAAGTATACTGCAGCAGCATGATAGCTTCTTTGCTATTAACGAATCTCTGCAATAAAAGCATCTTTTTGGATCTGTTTTTTGATATTTTCTAAAAGTTCGAACGCATCAGATCTTTTTCTGTAGGGGCCTATGAGAAGTTTAGAGATCTGTTTGTTATTGATAGGAAATTCAATGAGTTTATAGTGATATCCGGCTCTTGTGATTTTATGAAGCAAAGCATCTTGAGGTTTTCCAGAGAAGGAACCTACTTGTACATAAAAGTTACCTAAGCCATGCTTTTGCGTTACTTTAGGCAAAGTAGTGGCTCGAGAAACTTTGGCTTCTACAGCTTCTTTTGTTTTCCAGGGTTTTGCATCATTCATTGCGATTTTTTCTTTCGAGTCAGGTAAATATCTTCGGCAGATACGCAGTCTTTTTTTATAATAAGGTGAAGTATTGAGGTTAGAATAGACGATCTCATATTCGGTGGTACTTGCATGGGTAAACCAACCGTTACCCAGATATAGACCTACATGGGTGATCTTTCCTTTGGGGTTTTTGTCCGTATCAAAAAAGATGAGGTCACCATAGACCAACTCATGCATCTTGATCTCCTCACCATTTTTAGCCTGTTCTCTGGCAACACGAGGTATCTCTATGCCCATACTTCCGTAGAGATAGTATGTAAATCCAGAGCAGTCAAACTGGTTTGGTCCTTCCTCTGCCCACACATATGGCCTTCCTTGGAGTTCTTTCACCATTTTGTCAAGATTTTGTTTACTTGGTTCGTACTTTATCATAGGTTTTTTAATCGCATAATTGGGATTTTTAGGATGAGGATCAGGTTTACATGCATTAAGCAGTAATAAGAGTGTAAAGGTTAAGGAGAGATAGGTGGTTTTTTTCATCGTTTTATTATAGATGCATACATTTAAATTCACTTTAATTAACTATTTAGCTTGGCACGGCTTTTTTAGGCAGTTTCATTCCTGGTTGCCATGGTGTCGTATAGCGTGAACTTGTAATTTCCATTTTTTGTAAGGGGACATCACAATTCATATATTTGGCCCGTTCATCTTCACTCAAATAGCGTTTACACACTTTCATGCGTTTGACGTAGATGGGTTCTTTTTCAAAGTGACTGACTGTGACTTTTCTCTCTTTGCTACTGGCATGTGCGAACCATCCATCACCAAGATAGATACCAACATGGTTGATAGTTTTACTTCTTTTGTTTGGAGAACCAAAGAAGATGAGATCGCCGTAATGTAAGTTTTTAAACTTCACATGTTTACCCATTTTTGCCTGTTCCCTTGCTACACGAGGGATATCTATACCCATAGATCCATAGATGTTATAGGTGAGCCCTGAACAATCAAAGGCATAAGGACCCTCCTCTGCCCAGACATAAGGTTTTCCAAGATAAGCGTAGAGTAGCTCTTGAATGTTGTTTCTGTTGGGATTACAGGTTTTTTCAGGTTTGATGATGTCATAATTTGGGTAGCTGTAGGGCTTCTTCTGTGCACATCCGTTAAAAAGAAACAGGGTTAAAACGCATAGTAAAATATATTCCCATCTATATGTCATAGGCACACCTTTTTAAAGTATTAACATCGCATCCCCATATGAGAAAAATCTATACTTTTTCTCTATGGCCTCTTTATATAAGTCTAACGTTTTTTCTCTTCCGATAAAAGAAGAGACAAGCATGATAAGTGTGCTTTTAGGTAAATGAAAATTGGTGAGTAGATAGGTGACTCTTTGGGGTGGATTGGAAGGATTTAAGAAGAGGTCACACTCTCCGTGCGTTTTTTTCGTCCGTGCATAATACTCGATCGTTCTAGTCACTGTTGTTCCTATGGCCAATACAGGTGTATCACTGTCAAGAACTTTTGCAGATTTTTCTGGAATTTCAAAATACTCAGAGTGCATAGGATGATCCAGTATCTCTTCAGCTTCGACAGGTTTAAAGGTTCCCGCCCCCACATGGAGTGTGACTGTATGTGTCTTGTGTCTTTTTTCTAACGCCGCGAAAAGTTCAGGGGTAAAATGAAGTGAGGCAGTAGGGGCTGCAACGGCACCTGCATTTTTGGCAAAGAGCGTTTGATAGTCTGACTCATCTTCTTTATTGTCTTCTCTTTGCATATACGGCGGCAAAGGAATGTGCCCTATCTTGTCTAAAACCAGGACAAGTTCTTCAAAACGAATCTCTTTGCCATGATGGGTAAAAGTAACGATACGTGAACCGTCATCATTCAATTCGGTCACTGTAGCCACAAGTTCATCATCAAAGAGTAGTTCCGTGCCTATCTTGACCTTGCCACGTATGAGTACAAGATAATGGTGCGCATCAAGGGGTTTGTTAAAAAGAAGTTCTACTTTACCTCCACCCTGATTGTTGACAGATTTTTTATGACCAAAGATACGTGCTTTAATGACGCGTGTATCATTGAGAAATACATCACACTCTTGAGGTAGAAATTCCAGTAAATGTTGAAAAGTGGTATGGGTTACTGTATCTGTTTTTCTGTCATAAACCAGTAGTTTTGCATGGTCTCTAGGCTGAACAGGTGTAGTAGCTATGAACCCTTCTGGGAGTTCATAGTCATAATTTTTTGTCAGAAGTTCTTCATTCATATAGGAGGATTATAGTTTACTTTGAGCAGTTTCTACATCTTCATCTGCTTCTTCTGTCTCTTCATCCTCATCTTCAATGTGTGGGTTTACCATACGTACGATGAGAATAGACAGACCATATAAGAGTACAAGTGGTGCAGCCATAAGAAGCTGAGTCAGTACATCAGGTGGTGTAAGCAGTGCAGCCACGACAAAGATGATCAGTACAGCATATTTGAAAAAGTCTTTGAGTGTTTTATCTGTGACAAGGCCAAGTAGGGCTAAAAAGTAGGCAAATACCGGTAGTTCAAATGCGATACCAAATCCCATCATGATCTTTGTAAAAAAGCCAACATAGTCTTCGATATTGATCAGTGGTGTATAGAGAAAAGAGCCAAAGGTAATGAGGAACTGGAATCCAAATGGCGTCACGACATAGTAGGCAAACAGAACACCTACAAAGAACATAATGGAACCGCCTACAACAAATGGAAGGATCATCTTTTTTTCATTACTGTACAAACCAGGTGCAACAAAAAGCCAGAGTTGATAGAGTATGAACGGCAGTGCACCAAGCAGGCCTGCAAAAAATGAAACTTTCAGTGCTACAAAAAATGCACCACCCACCTGGTGTGTTGTTACCATACCGTCAGCAGCCTTTTTTGAAAGGTGTGCAACTTCGTCCAACGCTTCATTCAAAGGTGCTGTTATCCACGCCAATATAGCTTCATGAAATACAAATGCAATGATAAATGCAATAAATACCGAGAGTACAGAGAGTCCAAGTCTTTTTCGTAGTTCAACAAGGTGGGGTCTAAGTTCACTAAACATTACGCGTCACCTTCAGGTTTGTCTGTTGTCTCATCAGTCGCTTCTTTTTTCTTTTTCTTTTTTGGCTTTTGAAATGTTACCGTGTCATTTTTTGCCTCAACTTGTGTGGCAATGACTTCGTCTTCTGTTGGCTCTTTTTTTGTCTTAGACTCATTTTCATGAGTATCTTTCGCAATCGCTTTAGGAGATTCTGTTGAGATCACATCATCAAAATCATCAAAATCTATGTTTTTAAAATTCTTAAGTTCACTTGTTGCCTCATCAAGTTGTTTTTTATAATTCAGTGCTTCTTCTTTAAGGTCTGCGATTTTCATCTCTTCTTCAAGAGAACTTTTTGCTTCACCTACAGTCTTTTTTACACCTTTGATAAATTTAGCGATCTCTATCATCGCTTGAGGAAGTTTATCTGGCCCTAAAAAGAGTATCGCAACAATAGAAATGAGAAGTAACTCGGTAAAGCCGATGCCAAACATAATATGCCTTGTAATTTAATTGCTGTATTTTATCAAATTATCCTAAAATGTAGAGTGAGAGTTCATCACTCAAGAAGAAATTAT
>JBFEKK010000076.1:0-4885 GCA_041552675.1 Sulfurovum sp. | reverse complement strand
TGCTTTCTTTTCCGCATCAATATCAATATCTACAGTTTTTGCTGCACTTTCAGCTTTTTTAACAGCCGCTTCTTTTTTGGCTAACGCTGTTTCAGTTGCTCTAGCTTCCGCTGCTATTTTTGCTAATTCCGCTTTTTCTTGTGCTTCTTTAGCAAGCTTCTCAGCTCTTTTTTTCTCATAGGCTTCTACTTCACGTTTCTCTTGTTCCACTTGTTCTTTTGCTTTTTTTAACTCTTCTTCTTTAGCAGCGATCTGAGCTAACAGTGCTTCTTTTTCTTTTTGATCAAGTGCCTCTTCAGCTTTTTTCGCTTCTAGTGCCTTTGCCTTCTGTGCTGCTTCTATCTTCTGTGCTTCTTCTTTTTTCTTGGCTTCATCCATAGCTTTTTTTCGGATATCCTCTGCCCTGTCATCTTCAGACTCTTTTTCTTCTTCCTCTATAGTTTCAGGAGCATCAATTGTATCTTCTTGAAGATCTTCTTCCTCATCAGCGAACTCATCATCTGACCCTGCCGCGGCTCTCAGGTCTGAAAGAAATGAATGTGTTTTAATATCAATATCTCTAAAACCAGATGCATTCGCACTCACAAATAATACCGCCATTACTGCCCATAGATACTTTTTCATACTTACTCCTTAGGTTCTAACTGTTTTAATTCAAAATACTCTTTTTGAAGTCTTTGATTTTCTACTTTTAATATTTTCTCTTCAAGAGACAAGCCTTGTTTTTTCTCTTTTAACTGATTCAAAACAGTTAGTGAGTTCTCCCCATAGATCAAGACACCGACATAGATGCCAAAGAGAAGGATACCTATAGTCGTCACTAAAAAAGTTTTTAGTGAAAGTCCGGCTATGCTACCTTCTTCTCTCGGATCTGCCATATATTATACCTTCATTTACTTTGTAAAAATTGATGCACCCAAATACTCAAACTGTCCAAGTTCCGCTTCAATCTCAAGCAGTCTGTTATATTTAGCAATTCTATCACTTCTTGCCGTAGATCCCGTTTTAATCTCGCCGGTATTCAATGCTACAGCAAAGTCCGCAATGAAAGTATCTTCACTCTCTCCTGAACGGTGAGACATTACACAAGTATACCCACTTCTCTGTGCAAGACGAACTGTTTGCATCGTTTCAGAAACAGTGCCTATCTGATTTGGTTTGATCAGGATAGAGTTTGCAATATCTTTTTCAATACCTTCTGCCAAGATAGATACGTTCGTTACAAAAAGATCATCACCTACAAGTTGTACTTTATCTCCTAGTACTTCCGTAAGTTCTTTCCATCCTGCCCAATCATCTTCACTCAAACCATCTTCGATAGAAACGATAGGGTACTTCGCACACATATCAGCATAATATGCCGTAAGTTCAGAACTTGTGATCTCTCTATTTTCAGATTTCAATACATAAAGCCCCTCATCATTGATAAGCTCACTCGCAGCAACATCTAGAGCAATAGCAATCTGCTCACCAGGTTTATACCCTGCTTTTTCGATTGCTTGCATAATGACCTGAATTGGCTCTTCATTGCTTTTAAGGTTTGGTGCGAAACCACCTTCATCGCCAACTGCTGTACTCTCACCCATATCATCGATGATCTTTTTAAGGTTATGATACACTTCAGCGCAGGCTCTAAGTCCTTCTGAAAATCTATCAAACCCTACTGGCATGACCATATACTCTTGAAAGTCTACAGAGTTATTCGCATGTTCTCCACCATTAATGATATTAAGCATTGGCACAGGCATTACGACAGCATTCGCTCCACCAAGGTAGCGATAAAGAGGCATACCCATGCTTTTTGCAGCGGCACGTGCAACTGCCATAGAAACACCAAGTACTGCATTGGCACCCATATTTCCATAATTTTCAGTACCATCTACTTCTTTCATCACAAGGTCAACTTCTGCCTGGTTGAAAGGACTGAGTCCAACAAGTGCATCACAGATAGGACCGTTTACATTCTCACACGCTTGAAGTACACCTTTCCCCATATATCTGTCACCACCATCACGTAGTTCAAGGGCTTCACGTTTTCCAGTACTCGCTCCACTAGGAACAATGGCACTTTCAACTGTACCGTCACTTAAGCTTACTGTGGCTTTTACAGTAGGATTCCCCCTACTGTCCATTACTTCTGTTGCTACGATCTCATCGATAAAAATCATCTATATCCTTTATATACATTTTCTGTTTTTACATTTATCTATTATTTTATCGAAATTTACCCTATACTTAAATGAGTATTGTGAATCAAAGAATCATTAAAAAGCAGACTGTAGCATAATGTTAATCTTTAATCTTCTTTATCTAAAAATAAACCTATATCTAATATAAAGAAGTGGTGTGAAATAATGAGAAAATTTAAAAAGCAGTTGAATTAGCAGTATCTTAAGATGTTAGACCACGATAACTTTATCTTTAATATACCCAAAACCTCAAATACTATTTGAGGTTTTGGCATGAACTAAAATCTTAATCTTCACTCATTTCACTCTCATCTACTGCCAACCCTTCACCAAAACCAAGCGCTTCTTTAATTTTGCCTTCTAGTTCTGCCATTAGTTCAGGATTTTCTTTGATGGTGATCTTTGCATTCTCTTTACCTTGACCCAATTTCTCACTGCCATAACTGAACCATGCACCTGATTTGTCTATAATGTCCATTTTCACACCATAATCAATGAGCTCTCCTACAAAAGAGATACCTTCACCGAACATGATGTCAAACTCTGCCTGTCTGAATGGTGGTGCGACTTTATTTTTCACTACTTTTGCTTTAACACGGTTACCTATAGAGGATTCACCTTGTTTTAATGTTGCGATACGACGCACGTCAATTCTCACAGAACAGTAAAACTTCAAGGCATTCCCACCTGTAGTTGTTTCTGGTGATCCGTATCCCATTGTACCGATCTTCATACGAATTTGGTTAATGAAGATCACCGTTGTATTTGTCTTATGTAAGATCGCTGTGAGTTTACGTAGTGCCTGTGACATCAATCTTGCCTGAAGTCCAACATGAGAGTCACCCATATCTCCCTCTATCTCACTTTTTGGTGTAAGTGCAGCAACAGAATCGATAATGACCAAGTCAACAGCTCCAGACCTTGTCAATGTTTCAAGCACATCAAGTGCCTGCTCACCAAAATCTGGTTGTGACACCAAAAGGTTATCCGTATCTACCCCTAGGTTCTTTGCATATACTACATCCAATGCATGTTCTGCATCTATAAAGGCACACACCATACCTTTTTTCTGCGCCGAAGCAATCGTTTGTAGAGCGAGTGTTGTTTTACCTGATGATTCAGGACCATAAACCTCTATAATACGCCCTTGGGGTATACCACCGATACCTAGAGCCATATCTAAACCAAGTGAACCTGTTGAGATAGATTCGATAGGTTCAAACTCCTTATCTCCGAGTCTCATAAGCGTCCCTTTACCAAACGTCTTATCGATCTGTTTGATTGCCATATCCAGTGCTTTTTGTTTGTTTGCATCCATTGCCATTGTCATATCCTTAACCTTAATGTTGAATTCTAGCACCATTCTAATACGTTTCGTACACAAGATGCAAAAATATGTCAAATTGACATGTTTTTTATAAATTTTTTTAAAAAGTTGCCACAAATACAAACAATGATAAAATACATCTATACTAAACAAAGTGAGTACCTTAGCCTATGAATCCGATCCAATTAGCCCATTCCCCAGATGCAGATGATATTTTTATGTATTTTGCCATTAAATTTGGTTGGGTTGATACCAAAGGCTATACTTTTGAAAATATTGGACTGGACATTGAAACGCTCAATGTTGAAGCCCTAAAAGGTACGTATGATGTCTCTGCGATCAGTTTTGGCATGTACCCTCTAATAAAAAATGAATATGCTCTGTTGCGTACGGCCGTTAGTTTCGGGGAAGGATATGGGCCAAAACTCATACGACGCAAAGATAAAAAGCTCAAACGTAATTTTAAAGTAGCCCTTTCTGGAAAATATACCACCAATGCTATGCTTTTCAGAATTTATTACCCTGATGCAAGACCGATATATATGGATTTCCTTGAAATAGAGGAGGCTGTCGTTTCAGGCAAGGTGGATGCCGGTGTGCTGATCCATGAGTCCATCTTGGATTTTGATGAAAGTTTGGAAGTGGAAAAAGAAGTGTGGGATATTTGGGTAGAATTGGCGGGGGAAGGTCTACCTCTGCCGCTTGGCGGTATGGCGATACGAAGAAGCCTACCCTTAAACCGTGCTATAGATATAGAAAATATACTCATAGAAGGTGTTAAAGTGGCTAATGACAGGAAAGAGGAGCTCTGTGCCAAACTTGAGGCAGAAAATCTTGTACGTATCTCAGATAAAATGCTTAAAAAATATCTTGATATGTATGCGTCTGATGCATCGGTTGAACTCTCTGATCTTCAAATTCAAGCACTGGATACACTCTACGATATAGGTTTTCGACATGGTTTATGGGACACACCCATCAAAACGGAAGATTATTTAATTCCTAAAGAGTACGAAGCCCTGCGGAACAGCTAAATGTTTTTTAAAACCATAGACTTCTCCAAATACTCCAGTATCAAAGTGGGGCAATCCACACAAGTACTTATGATAGAAGAAGGCGATACCATACCTGCGGACAGATATCTCATCGGAGGGGCGAACAACCTCCTTGTTTCGCCTACACCTCCTCCACTGATGATGCTCTCTAAAGATTTTGCTACTATCGCTCAAGAAGACAACATGTTAGTTATTGGTGCTGCGATGCCCACTGGACGCATTGTCTCTTATGCTAAAAAACATGATATTGGTGGTTTTGAGTTTTGCTCCAAACTTCCAGGTACACTGGGGGGTATGCTTGCTATGAATGCAGG
>JBFEKK010000075.1:0-4918 GCA_041552675.1 Sulfurovum sp. | reverse complement strand
CCATCATTTCTTGAGCAAGTTCTTTGTCATTATCTTGTTTTGTTTTTCTATTGATAATATTAATGAGCTCTTCATCCAGAGCTAAATCTTCATCAACGCCTAAGAGTTTTGCGGCACTCTGTGAAGTTGAAATAAGAAAAGGCTTATCTAGCGGTGTTGGATCTATTTTATTGTAAAAAACAGGTTTAAGATTTAACTAGGGTGTTGTTAGTATTCAGTTTGAAAATTTCATAATGTGTTTTATCAAGTTGCATATTAAAATTTGTTTTTTATTAAAATATATAACTTTATAAGGTTTTCGTGTTTTGGCAGATTCTACCAAAACTGTACATTAATTGTATGGCAACAGCTAACTATTTAAATTATGATTGCCCATATATAGGGCATTCAGAGAATAGGGAATAGATTTCGAGTCTCACCCTAGAGCATAATACACGGTATCTAGAGACTTTTTGATTTACAACTCGTCAATTTGAGTAGAAGAAAGTAATATTGTATAGAGACGAACTATTCATACCGTAAAGCATCGATAGGATTCATGGAAGCTGCTTTACGTGCAGGTATGATCCCAAATATAATACCGATCAACATTGAAAATACAAGTGCAACTACTGTAATGGAAGGATCGATCACCAAGGCGATATCAAGCCATTTTGCCACACCAAAG
This sequence comes from Sulfurovum sp., assembly GCA_041552675.1. Lineage (GTDB taxonomy): Bacteria > Campylobacterota > Campylobacteria > Campylobacterales > Sulfurovaceae > Sulfurovum. The sequence continues at coordinate 4,251 of JBFEKK010000075.1, read as the reverse complement.
GTGATCAGCAAACCTGATATGATCCCTACAATTCCTCCAAGACCTGAAAGAACGATCGATTCGATAAGAAACTGTATCAAAATGTCTTTTGCCATGGCTCCTACTGCCATGCGTATACCGATCTCTCGGGTACGTTCGGTGACAGAAACCAGCATGATATTCATGATACCTATCCCTCCTACGATCAAGGAGATCGCAGCTACTGCTCCCAGCATCACTGTCAGTACTGTCGTTACTTGTGAGATCGTATCAAGAAGTGCTGTCATACTTCGAACCTGAAAATCATCATCAGCGGCATTTTTGATATGTCTGTGTTCTCTAAGAATCCTCTCGATCTGGATTTTTGCTTCTTCCAAAGGCACATTCTGTTTTACAGCGGCCATCATTAAATGAAGGTTGTCAGTTCCTCCTATACGTCGTTGAAACAAACTAAAAGGAATCAATACCACATCGTCCTGGTCTCGTCCAAAGGTATCTGCACCTTTTGCATCAAGTACACCTATGACTTTACACGAAAAATTTTTCAGACGGATTTTTTCCCCTATGATGGATTCAGGAGTGGCAGAAAGATTTTTGATGATACTCTGACCCATGATACATACTTTCTGTCCTGTTCTGAGTTCATTTTTTTCAAACTCTCTTCCTTCTTTAAGTTTCCAGTTTTGTATTTGAAAATACTCATTTTCCACGCCTCTGACACTTGTACGGTAATTTTGTTCCTTATAGATCACTGTCATGGAACTGTTCTCTACCGGTGAAATGGCATCAAGTGCATAGATAGAGGAACGAAGTATTTCAAGATCTTTCTTTTTAAAAGGTTTTTCTATGACACCTCTACTTCCCGGACCTCTACGTTGTCCGGGCATAATATACAGTGTATTGCTTCCCAATTGCTCTACACTTTGGGTGATCGATTGACTGGCACCTTTACCTATATTGACCATAGCGATCACTGAAGCAATACCGATCACGATACCCACTGCAGTAAGCAAAGAACGCATGAGGTTACGTCTGATCTCGCGTAATGCCTGCAAAAATGCATTACGAAACATGATTTACCTCTTTTTCGATCGCTCCGTCACGTAGATAGATGGTTCTTGAAGCATAGGCTGCTATATCATCTTCATGTGTCACCATGATCACCGTGATCCCCTGTTGGTTAAAGGTTCTGATCAACTCCATGATCTCATGGCCGCGTTTGGTATCAAGATTCCCTGTAGGTTCATCAGCGATCAGGATCTTTGGATGTGTCACCATGGCTCTGGCGATTGCTACACGCTGCTGTTGTCCTCCAGAGAGCTGACCTGGATCATAAAAGAGCCTATCTCCCAACCCTACGTCTTTAAGCGTTTGAGTTGCCATACGCTTGCGTTCTTTGCTATCGATCCCTTGATAGATCAAAGGCACTTCCACATTCTCAAGGGAAGTCGTTTTTTTTAGCAGATTATATCCCTGAAAGATAAACCCTAAAATATATCTCCTAAAGAGCGCACGCTGGTCGGCACTGAGAGAACCTATCTGGGTATCTAAAAAAGTATATGTCCCGCTGCTTGGTACATCCAAAGTACCCAGGATGTTCAAAAGCGTTGATTTCCCACTCCCGCTCGGCCCCATAATGGCGATAAACTCTCCTTCCTTTATCTCCATCGTGATATCATGCAGTACCGTTGTCTTGGCTCCACCGCTTCCATACACCTTACTGATATTGTTCAATGAGATCATGGTGCCTTTTCCTGATTGATGATGATCTTTTGTCCCACTTTTAATGTATCACTTTTGATTGCACTTAAAGCACCGTCATTACCTAAAACGTTGACATAGACTTTTTTGGGTACATTGGCTTCAAGTATCCAGACATGAGGCTTTGGATCGATTTCAATCTTCTGGTTTCTCTCTCCTCCGAAAAATGATTTAGATTTTGGCTTGACGGGGATGAAGAGTAAAGCAGCCCGCTTAACTACAAATGCATTTTTAAGTGTTTTGGTTACGATATCGGCATCCACGCTCATTCCCGGTTTGAGCAACATATCTTTATTATTTACTTCCATGATCGCTTTATAGGTTACTACACTTTCAAGGACTTCTGAATTGATCCTTACTTGACGGATCATAGTATCAAAGGTAGTATTGGGATAGGCATCGACACTAAAGCTTGCTTTTTGTCCTGTTTGGATCTTGCCGATATCAGCTTCATCGATACTAATCTGAAGTTCCATTTTACTCAGGTCTTTTGCTATGCTAAAAAGCACAGGAGTTTGAAATGTGGCCGCTACAGTCTGCCCGGGATCGACATTTCTTACCAAAACGGTTCCGTTAATAGGTGAATAGATTTTCGTACGTTCCAGATCATATTCTGCGGCCCGCAAAGAGTGGCTGGCCTGATCTATCTGGGCCTGCGCATTGGCTATCTGAGCTTTCGTCAGCAGATAGTTAGCCCACTCTCTGTCCCAGTCACTCTGCGTTGGCAATGTGCCTTTGGAAGAGCTTTTAAGCTTTTGATAACGCTCAATGGTTGTTTTTGCCTGATAGTATTGTGCCTGGGCACTCTCTAATGCTGCCTTTGACATTTGCAGGGCAGCTTTAGATCTGTCATAAGCACTTTGATACTTGGTGGTATCCAGACGTGCTAAAAGATCTCCTTTTTTAACCGGATCATTGTAGTCGACATAAACCTCTTCGATGGTACCTGAGACCTCAGTACCCACGTCCACACTTTCCAGAGGCTGGATATACCCACTGGCTGAGACAGTAAGAGAAAGATCGCTTTTTTTCAATGCTTCTGTCACATAACGATAGTCCATCCCTTGGGTATCTCTAACAAATAAAAAATAGACAGATAAAAGAGTACCAAAAATGAAAAGTATCGCCCATTTACGCCATTTGTACGTCTCATTGTGATAATTGATGATTTTTTGCATCTCTTCCATACGGCGATCCTTCTGGATATAAGTACACGCTAATGCACTATGTATAATATTCTAACAGAGCTTCTTCATAATGTCAATCTAAAAGAAATACACTTCAAAATAAAAAGGACGATTGCTTCTGAAAAATATCAACAAGCAGACCTTGAATAACTCAGGCTATGAGCAGATAGAATGCCAATATTATCGTAATATGCCATCCGAAATAATCAATCATAATGGACAACAAGGGCATTTTTCTTACCCTGATGTAAACTAATGGTTGTTTTGTTCTTAGTTTGGATAGTCCAGATACGACAAGTTCTCAAGTAGTATTTTATTTTGTCAAAGAAAGAGTTGGAAGAAGGTTTTAAATGGCTAGTCACTTTTAGATGTTTGTTTTGCTGGGAACTCGCAAATAGAATGGGTACCATGAACATAAAAAAGAGAGAGTCAGAATCATGTGAATAAGTAATGATTTTATACATAAATTTCACTATTGATTAATTATATATCATTTTATTAAAAAATATTAGATAAAATTTAGTTATAATAAATTATATAGCCAAAAGGAGTGAATTGTGTTTGTACTTAATAAAGAACAAACAAAGTATTTACGTTTTCTTCAAACTATATCGAAATTATTTTAGACCAACCAAATTGACATTTTGAAAGTGAGCACTCTTTACTTGAATTATAAGTAGAATATTTACATTAAATAAAAGAGGCTAACTACTTAGTATTATTAACTTTAGTATCAATAGGAGAATAAATGAAAGCTGTTGTTATGGCCGGTGGTTTTGGAACCAGAATACAACCACTTACGAACACTCGCCCAAAGCCAATGTTGCCAATTCTAAACAAACCCATGATGGAACACACTATGATGACCCTAAAAGATTTAGGGATCACAGAATTTATTGTCTTGCTTTATTTTAAGCCTGAAATCATCAAAGACTATTTTAAAGACGGGAGTGACTTTGGTATCAATATTACCTATGTCATACCTGATGATGACTACGGTACTGCTGGTGCGGTGAAGCTAGCAGAAGAACACATTGGAAATGACAACTTTATTATCATCAGTGGAGATCTTGTGACAGATTTTGATTTTCAGAAAATCTTTGACTATCATGCTAAAAAAAAGTCTAAGTTAACGATTACATTGACATCGGTAGATAACCCCTTGGAGTTTGGTATTGTTATTGCCAATGATGAAGGAAAGATAGAAAAATTCCTTGAAAAGCCAAGCTGGGGTGAAGTTTTCAGTGACACGATCAATACGGGTATCTATATCATTGAACCCGAAATTCTTGAATATATCCCTAAAAATGAAAATTATGACTTT
>JBFEKK010000074.1:0-4931 GCA_041552675.1 Sulfurovum sp. | reverse complement strand
TTCCATTGTTTTAAAAATGTAAGCCAAGTCTCTAGGATTAGGGGTCAATACGAGTGTACCTGCACAGCTCATCGTATAACTAAGACAGGCTGTCATACCGAAGCTGTGAAAGAAAGGAAGCCACCCCAACACACGCTCTTGACCTTCAACCGTATCAGTCACCCATGCCCTGCACTGGAGTGCATTGACGACAAGATTATAGTGGCTGAGCATCACACCCTTAGGTGTGCCTGTTGTGCCACTGGTGTACTGCAGTAACGCAATATCTTCAGGATCAATCCCTATATCAGGTTTTTTATCATTGCTTTGCTCCATCAACTTCTCCAACCAATGATCTGTCGCATCTATGCTCACCCTATCCTCTTTCTCTTTTAAAAGAGTAAAGAGGATCTTGGTGAAGAAGGGGAAGTAGTCTTTGACATTGGTAACAATGACGTTTTTAACACCTGTTTCCTTTTTGATCTCTTGGATAATCGGATAAAAACGACTCATAACGATCACAGTTTGAGCACCAGAGTCATTAAGCTCATATGCCACTTCTGCAGACTTAAAAAGAGGATTTATAGGAACAGCGATCGCTCCTATCTTTAAAATACCATATAACATAATAATAAACTGGGGTGTATTAGCAAGATACAGTGCTACCCGGTCACCTTTTTGAACACCCAAATCTATAAGAGCATTTGCTGCTTTGTTTACCAGTCTCTCCAGCTTGCTATAAGAGATATTATTCCCCAAGTAGGAGAGAGCCCTGTGTTGAGGATATTTGGAAGCTGACTCTTCCAAAAAAGTAAAAAGTGGTACCTTAGGGTACTTTACAGTGGCGGGTACACCCTGATCATAATGTTTTAACCAAATTTTTTCATCATATATCATCTATCTATCCTTCTGTATTTCATGAAGAAGACTGTGTTAAGATCAGGTCTTTTTTTTGGATACTAGCAAGTCATTTCAGACAAGTTTTGTTTCTCGCTGATCTTACTGTTGTTTTGTGAGGAAAAAGAGAGAAACTACGGTCAAAATTATGAACGGATTCACAACAATACAGAGTCCTGCAAGTATAAATAATTTTTTTATCATTCTGGATTGTACTTAGTTATCTTGAAAGTAATTTGAAGATGACATAATCATCATTAGGTCTACAGAAATATGAATCTAACGTGGCTGTGTGATATATGTTTAAAAAAGAGAAGGGAGTTAAATAGTTTGAGTTTAGAATACAGAAGCCTACTGCTATCAGCAGACTTCCATCATAGATATTATGATTTTACTGAAGACTTACTACAAAATGTTGACATTCTTTTTTTATAAGATTCAAGTGTTGCAGCTGCCAATTCATCGTTTCTCATTGTAGACTCATAACTCTCGACTTTCTCTGTGAACATTTTACAAAGTCTTGCATTTTCATTTAATTCAACAGCTTTAAATTCTGATTCATTTGTAAAACCACTCATGGCGAATGTGCTCATTAAAGCCAATACTATTAATTTTTTCATTTGTTATCCTTATGTAAATTATTAGTTAATACAAAAATTGTAGCAAATGAATCTTAAGACAAAATAAAACTATACTTATAATTATTATAAGTAATAACTATAACTATAGAGGATTATCATCTATTTTCTCAATCTAGGCAAACAGCAACGTTTATACTTCAATCCGCTTCCACATATACATTTTTGGTTGTTGGTAAATTTTACTTTATCTTCATAGATCTCACCATCGACGTATTTGTACATATCGTTTATTTTTATAAAAGTTGATTTTTCGTGATGTACATGTTGTACATGATCGAAAATATAATACGCTTTGAATTCAACCATATCATCGCTAAAGTCAATGATCTCCAAGTGCTGCCAAAAACTGTTATCTGCCCAGTCCTGTATGAATTTGAGTTCTTCGTCACTCCATGTGTGATCATGCGTTGTCGCTTGAAGATAGTTCACATCACCCAAACAGTAGGCACTATAACGTGAACGCATAAGGGCAAGTGCACTGGGTGCAACCTTCTGCACTCTTAAAATAGGTTCACAACATTCTGAAAAATCTAATCCACTTTTACAATAACACTTCTTCATCTTAACCTTAAATCCTCTATCTATGTATTGATTACCGTGACAGTAAATCATATGAGGCAGCATCATACCATAAAATAAATATATACATTTAATGTACGATACTTTCTGACCTTTATACTAGAATTGCATCAAACAAAACCAGTGATATCAATAAAAAATCATAAAAGATGAAGTAACTATTTTACTTCATCTCATCCAACTCCTTTCTCTAATGACTACACTATGTTCATCATCCATTAACGTTAGTTCATTATCAGATATATTGGCTTGTAATGACATTGCACGTTTTATAAGCTCTTCTATATCACCATCTATATCAAGATGTATGACTTGAAGATTGGAAAAACGTGAAAGTGATGTTTGAATCTGTTTCCACCAGGAAGCAGCCATACCTTCCTGATAGGTATAGATTATCACTTTTTCAGAACGCCCACATGCCTTTTTAATGCGCTTTTCATCAGGTTGTCCCAAGTCTATCCATAGTTCTATCTCACCACCCAAAGACTTTTTCCATAGATCAGGTTCATCCTCTTGAGATATGCCTTTACAAAATTCCAATTCTTCATCAGCATTCAGTATAAATGCAACCAATCTGACCATAAGACGCAAGTCAGTTTCTGAAGGATGCTTTGCCATGGTTAAATTATGCTCTGCGTAGTAATGGCTGTCCATATTTGCAATGTTCAGTAACGCTTTGTAGATAGTTGCTTTGGCTGCCATAGAATTCCTTGTGTTTTAAATCGTATATTATAATATAAACTTAGTATACTACACCATGATAAGAATGAACAATTCAATGCAGGAAGGAACTTCTAGGCTAAAGTCTGATGCAATCCTTTTAGTAACAGAAAGGATGTGAAATGCCAAGAAATAAAAATTTGCCTCTCAACAATATCTTTATCCCCTCAAAAGTAGCTTCTAAAAAGCTTATGATCATTCTGCATGGTCGAGGAGATTCATCTCGTGGATTTACTTTCTTGCCACCCTACCTCAACATTGACGACATGAACTACCTTTTACTGAATGCTCCATATAGCTACTATGGAGGATTCTCATGGTATGATCTGCCACCCAACCAATTAGAAGGCATTGCACATTCAAGTGCTATACTCACAGATATCTTTGATACCCTTTTTGAAAAAGAATTCAATGCACATGAAAGCTTTTTGTTTGGATTTTCTCAAGGTGCATTGCTTACCTTTGAATTTGGAGCTAGATATGAAAAAGTACTTGCAGGGTACATAGCGGTAAGCGGGTATATCTACGATGCCAACAATCTTATACAAGAGATGAATCCAAATGTAAACAATTCTAACTGGCTATGTACTCATGGAACTTATGATGATATCCTACCTTTTCACACATCAAAAGAACAAATTGATATATTACAGAATGCAGGCTTTAACATCACGTTTAAAAGCTACCCGAAAGATCACACTATCGCCGAAAATGAACTAGAAATGATAGCTGAATGGATAAAAAATAAATAAACAGGATCACATGATGCACAAGCAAGCTTTAGAAAAAATAGCTTTATGTAAGAAAAAGAGACTCACATACCTGGATCTCAGTAATCTTGGACTCACAGAAATTCCTTCAGAGATAGCTACATTCATTTGGCTTGAATCTCTTTCCCTCTCTTATAACCATATCTCCGATATTGCTCCACTTGCATCACTGACAAAACTACATAAACTTTCACTTTCTCACAATAAAGTCTTTGACCTTAGCCCTTTGACTTCAAATGAAAAAATGAAATTTATTTTTATTCAAGACAATCAAATATCTGATATAACACCTTTACGTCACCTTACGACACTCAAAAAAGTTGTTGCACATACCAATAACATACAAGACATTGAAAGTTTGACATCATTACCTAATCTTGTGTATTTGGATTTGAAACAGAATCCTATTCAAGACTTAAACGTACTTGATACTTTAGGTAGACTACTTGTGATGAAAATATAATTCCATAGGCAAACTAAACGATAAATTTTTTTCAAAACTTTTTAGTTATCACTAGAATTTTCATCCTATACACTACAAATTTTTCAATAGATGAAGCGCTGAAGTGACAGCTCCATCCAAATACCCGCCTTCCCTCAAAGCACTCTCTGTACCTGAAAAAATCAGTCGATCACCAAAATGGGTTGCAGTAAATCCATACGAAGGATGTTCGCGCAGAGGCATAGCATCTAGGGGTGTTGAAGTATAGGGCTCATTTTTCCAATCTACAAGGTAAAATTTGGAAGGATTCGCAGCTTTTCTTCCATAAAGTCGTATGAGTTGTTGAATGATATCTTCTTCCAGGTTCTCATACTTTGCATAACTGTGTACAAAACCAAAGAGTGCTGCTTTGTCTTGAGTACAGGCATCATGGATCTCACCCAAAGGTCCCAGATGCGAAATGGCAAAACCACTTAAGCCCTCCTCTCTCCAAAATGCATCAGAGTACGCTATAACACACTTGGCAGAATATCCCATCCATGTAGGTATGTTTTGTAATTGAGTATGAAGTGCTGCAGGTAATGTAGGACAGTATGCTATGCTTTCTACAGCTAAACGTGGAGGCAGGGTTGAGATCACCCTATCTGCCTCATACATTTCATCTGTCGTTTTAACCACTATCATTTCATTTGACTGTGTTAAAGAGAGCACCTTTTCATTAAGTTTGACAGGCTTTTCAAGTCTATGTTCCAAAGCCATAACCATTTGACTTATACCGCCTTTGATACGGAAGGAAGGCGCTGTTTGAGAAGGTCTAAAGTGTTGTACCCCATCCGGAGCATCATATGAGGCAAGTCCCTCTGTATATTGTGAAAAAATTTCCAAGTCTAATGTCTCTATGAG
>JBFEKK010000073.1:0-5001 GCA_041552675.1 Sulfurovum sp. | reverse complement strand
TCTTCTCCAAGATTGACAAAAATACCAAATCCTACTACTTCAACCTTACCTTTTGACTCAATATCCAACCATTCAAGACTCACTTGTGTTGTTTCATCTTCATGTCCTGTCTTTACTACTGCTGCAGGGTAAAGTTGCGTAATCTTAACTGTATCGAATTGTTTATCTTCTATTGTGATTATCATAGTGGGATTATAGTATAATCACTTTAAATCTAGAACGGAGAACACTCATGAGTTTAAATGCACAAATAAAAAATGATATCAAAGAGGCAATGCGCGCAAAAGAGACAGTCAAAAGAGATACACTTAGAAATATACAGGCATCTATTAAACAGATAGAAGTAGATGAACGTAGAGATGTGACAGATTCTGATGTTGAAACTGTTTTAATGAAATATTTAAAACAAAGAGAAGATGCCAAAGCTCAATTTGCAGAGGCGGGACGTAATGATCTTGTAGAAAAAGAAGATGCAGAGATAGCCATAGTCAAAGCCTACTTACCAGAACCAATGGACGATGCAGAGTTGGAATCTGTACTTAAAGAAGTCATTACTTCTGTGGGAGCTGAAAGTATGAAAGATATGGGTAAAGTAATGGGTGGTGCCAAATCTGCCATAGGAAGCCGAGCAGACGGTGGGCGTATCAATCAAATGGTTAAAAAACTACTTAGTTAAAATACGCTTTTAAAACATTAAATAATGTCGATCCGAACGCCCAAATGTACCCCACTTACGCTTCAGAGACGGAGGGTATCGGCATTTAGTGCCAGAAAAGCGAAGCAATTCGAGAGGATCGACGCTTTTGCCTACTTTTTCTAAAAAAGTAGAGAGAAAACATTGCATTATAAAAAATCTATGTACTTAGTATTGTTCAAATAATTCTAATCTAGAAAAATTAGGAATAAATGAGTTTAACCTAATTAATTCCCATACTTAAGCGCTCTAATAGCCGCTGTAATATCATCCTGTCTCATAAAATGCTCACCCACCAAAAATGCATCTGCACCTATTTTAGAAAGTTCTACCACTGTCTCGTGGTCATTGATACCTGATTCAGCCACAATGATCTTACCATTTGGAATAAGCGGTATAAGTTTTTCACTCAAGCTCATGTCTATCTCAAATGTTTCAAGGTTACGATGGTTAATACCGATGATATCTGCTCCAGCGAAAATAGCTTTGACCAGATCCGTTTTGTTATGCACTTCTACCAATACATCCAAACCTAAATGCCGAGCATAGTCATACAACTCTTTCAGCTCTTTACGACTTAGTGCCATAGCAATAAGCAAGATATAATCTGCACCAAATGCCAATGCTTCAAGTACCTGATATTTATCAACAATAAAATCTTTTCTAAGGAGCGGTATGTTTACATAACGACGTACCATACCTAAATACTCTTTGTCCCCTTTAAAAAAGTGTGGTTCAGTAAGTATAGAAAGTGAATCTGCTCCACCTTTTTCATAGGCTTGCGCTATCTCTACCGGATCAAAGTTTTCACGTATGATCCCTTTGCTGGGACTCGCTTTTTTCACTTCTGCAATGATTCGGTAAGGATTTTCCTCAGTTGAACGTAAAGCACTCTGTACATCTTTAGGGATAAATGGGTTAAATGAGAGAGAACGTCCTAACCACTCTAGGGGGTAATCTACTTTTCTTTTTTCTAGATCTGATTTTGTTTTTTTAATGATTTCATCTAATATCTGAGCCATATATCACTTTCCATATTTCTATAAATTTCGCGTATTATATCTAAAAGAAACCCGAAATTATTTACACTGTCTGATAGCATCCCAATGTTCTATAATTTCTGCTTCTTCCAATCCCTCTTCATCTACTACTCTTTTCATCAGTTTATAGGCTTTATCACAATCACGTTGTTTATAGTATCCCCATGCCAAAGAGTCTAAATAATACATATTGTCAGGCTGCTGGATCAATGCATTTTCAATCACACTGATACCTTTTTTGACATCGACCTCTTTATCTATCAGCGTATAGCCATAATAATTGAGGTAAATACTGTCATCATTTCCTAATTCAATAGCTTTTTCAAAATGAGAGATCACATCTTGTATCATTTTTTTATCATTTTTATCTTTTGAGTTTTCAAAAAGAAGTACACCCTTCTCTGCTATCCACTTTGAATTTTTATCTTCATCATAGAGTTTATCTACAAGAGCCAATGCCTTAGAAAAATATTTTTTTGTCTTATAGAGTTCATAGAGTATATCATTTCTACTTTGATCTGCTTCTAAGAAAATAATGGCACCGTCAAGATCTCTTTTGTATATATAGGCATCTATGATCTTCATTAGATACTGTTCGTCATTGTCTTGCATATACAATGCTTTATATGTCTCTAAAATACCGTCAATATCTTTTTCTTTTTGGTAAAGTAAAAGCAATTTCACATAGACATCGTGACTCACGATATTCATACGACGATGCGTTTCAAGTAACTGTATAGCCTTTTTACGTTCGCCTGTAAACTCATCCATAATATCAGTCATCCGGAGCAATATCTCTTCTCTAGGCACCGTTTCATAGACCCTGCTTAAAAGTTCCAATGCTCTTTTAAATTTTCCGGCATATAAAAATGAATTTGATGCCAAATCCAAATCCATAGGTTCTTTTGACTGTTCAAGCAGGTGTTCTGCTTCGATTGTCGCATTTTTCACTTGTCTTATAGTAAGATAAAGAGGAATAAGAAGACGTCTCACTTCAATTCTGTCTGGATTTACCTTATCCCATGTTTTTAAACGTGTGATACTCTCCAATATGTGATTTCTACTCATTAATGCAGAACTGGCTTCTTTAAATAGATAGATCTCTGCTCCAGTATCATCATAAAGTTTTTTATAGACTTGATAACTGTTTTCATAGGCTTTATATTCATCATATAAAAGTCCTCTCATGATAAGTTCATCTTCACTTATCTTCATAATTTCTTTAGCAGAGCTCATCACAGTGCTAAAGATAAATACTATCAATAAGGGAAATACTATACGATACCAGGACACTCTTTGCGTACCTCTTCTTCATCATTTTTAAACTGTTCCCAAAATGGGAAAGTACGACATTGTAAAGGCCGTACAGGGTAAATGGAACAACGTTTCATCGACTCATCAAAAAATATACAGGCATAGTTATCTGCTGCAAGTTTCTTTTCTATCAAAGAATAGCGATGCTTCACTTTTCTTAAATAGATTGTAGCAAAATCTTCTATGCTAAGGTTAACGAACTCTGCCATTTTTTCTATTTCAGCATATTTAGCCCAGATATAACCGCTCTCTCCCGTACAACAGTGCCCGCCACAGGCTTCACACGCGTTAGGGTTAAATTTAAATGTATACTGTTCATGTGTCATGAATTCCATGATCAAAAGTCACCTTTTATACTATTTGTATTTGCACGTTCAAATGCTTTTATCGCTTTTTCTCTATAGACACTCTTCTCATCAAAGACCACAAATGGAGGAAGTATCTTTGTCATAGATTTTGATCCCACTCGCGCTGCGATCATCACCAGTTTAGACTCCCTATCTATTTTAGAATGCACAAACTGCATCGTTTCAACAGTTATACCATAGGAAGTTAAATGATGCAATAACAAGTCTACTTGCTTCGCATCATAGCAGAAGATGAAATACCCTCTGGGCTTCAATAGTTTTTTGACCTTGGCTATGAAACCTTCTATAGGTAAATGGTGTGCATATCTTGCAATGTTCAAATGTGTATTTTCACTTTGTTGAACGTTTGAGTCATAAAAAGGTGGGTTTGAGATGATATAGTCAAACTTCTCATCTGTCTTCCACTCGGTAAAATCTCCGAGATGACTTTGTGCTTCTAAGTCATTCAGTGCATAATTATGTTTTGCATAGTCAAGCATCTTTTCCTGTTTGTCTATAATGCTTGTCTGGATGTTAAAATCCCTGGTCAATAAAAGTGAGATAATCCCTACACCACACCCTACATCCAATAGTTTACCTTTAGGCTTGAATGAAGAGATAAAGTCATACAAGAAAATCGAATCACTGTTATAGCAGTAGCCACTTGTAGGTTGATAGAGAAACAAATGATGCCTTTTTTTATGAATTTTACAATATTTTCAGTATAATCGCGATTATGAATGAAGAACTAGATTTACTCAACCCGCCATCAACAGATTTTTCCATGCTGGACTACGATTGTGCATACATCCCTGGAAATAAGGTACGTATGAACTATAAGTATGTTTCTCATGCAAGTAAAAAATTTGCCACTGCAGTGATAGCAAGAGGATGGAGGCGTTTTGGAAAGTACTTCTTCCATCCTATCTGTAAGGGGTGTAATGAGTGTAAAAGTGTACGTATAGATGTCAATAACTATCACTACACCAAATCACAAAAAAAAGCTATTAAACGGAATGCTGACACTCAGATCATTATACAAAAGCCTAGTCTTACCGACGCACATATTTATCTATACAATAAATACCACTCTTTTAAGCATGAAAAAGACCAGTGGCAGCACCGTAATATTTCACATCGAGAATACCATGAAAACTTTGTAGATGGTGCACATGATTATGGAAGAGAAGTACTCTATATCAAAGATGATAAACTCATCGGTGTAGACCTCATCGATATACTTGATGACGGTATCAGTTCTATATACTTTTACTATGACCCTGATTATGCCAAACTGTCACTAGGAACCTATTCACTGCTCTACCAGATACAATTGGCCCATATACTTGAACTGCCTTGGATCTACTTAGGGTACTGGGTAGACGGATGTAAAGCTTTTGCCTATAAACCGAAGTTCCAACCCCAAGAGTTGTTAGATGGATTTCCTCCTATTTCAGAAGAACCTGAGTGGGGAAAGTGGGATTTAACGTAAAGCGTCTAACTCCGGACTCTTACGGCACCATTTCAAAAAAAGTCTGTCAGGATCCACTCTGACATCTACCTCTTTGTCTTCAACGATACATTCAGCCAAAATCTTTGCCATAAG